>CAIKXW010000112.1 GCA_903831485.1 uncultured Alphaproteobacteria bacterium
CACCTTCCCACCAGCTGGATCGATCGCCGCAACCGCGCCACCATCGACGAAGTCCAGGTGGGCGAAATCGCCACCATCACAGGCACGGTCGACAAGATCGATCACGCCCGCATGAAATTCCCGGCCCGTATCCGCCTGCGCGACGATACCGGCTTCATCACGCTCGCCTACTTCCACGCCAACCGGCAATGGCTCGAAAAGACCTTCGAGATCGGCAAGACCGTCATCGCCTCCGGCAAGATCGGCGACTTCCAGGGCGGCCGCCAGATCGTCCACCCCGAGCACGTCCTCAGCCCCGACAAGGACGACGAACTCCCCGAAGTCGAACCCGTCTACCCAATGACGGCGAACATCACGCCTAGGCAGATCCGGAAATTCATGTCGGCCGGGCTCGACGGCACCCCCGATCTCGACGAGTGGATCGATCCGCACCTGATGAAGCGCAACAACTGGCCCAGCTTCAAGCAAGCGCTTCTTCGCCTTCACCAGCCGAAGGTCTACGACCCCGACGGTTTCGAAACCGCGCGTCAGCGCCTCGCCTATGACGAAGCCCTCGCGCGCGAAATGGCGATGGGCCAGGCCCGCCTTGCCCGTGAACGCCGCCATTCGCGTCCGATCCCTCGCGCTGTCGGCGTCGAGAAACAGATCGTCGACGCCCTTCCCTTCAGGCCGACCCGCGCCCAGATGGATGCCTACAAGGACGTCGCCACCGACATGGGCCGCCCCATTCCGATGCGCCGCATGATCCAGGGCGATGTCGGCTCCGGCAAGACGCTCGTCGCCGCCCTCGCCGCAGCGCAGGTCTCCGCCGACGGCGGCATCACGGCCTTCATGTCGCCAACCGAAATCCTCGCGCGCCAGCAAGCCGAAGCCATCGGCCGCTTCCTCGCCCCTGTCGGCATCCGCGTCGCCGCCCTCACCGGCCGAGACAAGGGCGCAGCCCGCGAAGCCATCCTCAACGATGTCCGCGCCGGAAAGATCCAGGTCCTCTCCGGCACGCAGGCGCTCTACCAGTCGGACGTCGACCTGCCCGAACTCTCACTCGTCGTCATAGACGAGCAGCATCGCTTTGGAGTCGCCGACCGTCTCAAACTTACAGCCAAAGGCGCATCGCCCCACATGCTGGTGATGAGCGCAACCCCGATCCCGCGCACCATGGCGCTGGCCGTCCACGGCGACCTCGACATCTCCGTCATCGGCGAGAAGCCCGCCAATCGGCAGGAAGTCGTAACGGCCGCCGTTCCCGACACACGCATCGACGACGTCATACAGGCCGTCTCCCGCGCCGTCGATCGCGGTGAACGCGCCTTCTGGATTTGTCCCGCGGTCGATAGCGAAGACGCCGGCGATGCCTCGGCCATCCAGCGTCGCGATGTTCTCGCCGGCTACGTCAACGCCCCCGTCGAACTCGTCCACGGCCGCATGCCGGCGCAGGATCGTGACGCAGCGCTTGAGAAGCTCCGCACCGGCGAAGCGCCCATCCTCGTCGCCACCACTGTCATCGAGGTCGGGGTCGACGTTCCCGAAGCGACCATCATGGTGATCGAACACGCCGAGAAGTTCGGCCTCGCCCAACTCCACCAGTTGCGGGGCCGCGTTGGTCGCGGCGAGAAGGCGTCCAGTTGCCTCCTGCTCTACCAGTCCCCACTTACGGAGAGCGGCAAGGAACGCCTCGATACGCTTCGCAAGACCACCGACGGCTTCGAGATCGCCGAAGCCGACTTCCGCCTCCGTGGCCCCGGCGACCTGCTCGGCCTCCGCCAGTCCGGCCTCCCGGCCTTCCGCGTTCTCGAACTCGCCCGCGACGCCAACCTGATCGAGACCGCACGCACCGACGCCAAGTCAGTCCTGATGGCAGACCCCACACTGGTTGGTCCTCGAGGCGTCGCCGTCCGTCGCGCCCGCGATCTCTTCGCACCGCGCATCGCAGACATGATGGCCGAGAGCGACTGACCGGAGCCTTTAACGCATGCCCGCAAAACCCATCTCCATGCGCATCGACGCCGCGACCGAGGTCTCCGCCCTCCTCGACAAGCCGCATGATGCAAAGGCTCTTCTGGTTCTCGCGCACGGCGCCGGCGCAGGGATGACGCACAAGCACATGGCTGCCACGGCCGAAGGCCTCGCCACACGCGGCATCGCTGTGTTGCGCTTCAACTTTCCCTACATGGAGAAAGGCTCGAAGCGCCCGGACAGTCCGGCCGTCGCCCACGCCGCGATCCGTGCAGCGATCGCCAAGGCCGGCAAGCTCGCAGGCGGTTTGCCGCTCTTCGCTGGCGGCCGCTCATTCGGCGGACGCATGACGTCACAGGGTCAGGCTGATGAGCCGTTGCCCGATGTACGCGGGCTCGTCTTCTTCGCATGGCCGCTTCATCCTTCCGGCAAACCGGGGACAGAACGCGCGGAGCACTTGTCGAAAGTGAAATTGCCGATGCTGTTCCTGCAAGGCACGGCGGACACGCTGGCCGAGGCGCAGCTTCTGAAACCCGTTGTTGCCGGCCTCGGCAAGCGCGCGAAACTCCACCTCGTCGAACATGCAGACCATTCCTTCCACGTCCCCACAAAAACAGGTCGGAAGGATACGGAAGTTCTAGACGAGATTCTCGATGTCACGCACGCGTGGCTGCTGAAGAACACCTAAGCGCAGTCTGCGCGCCTACTTGCCCTGCACGCCTCGTAGCCCCGCCTCGACCTGATCAGCCGAGCGGATGCCGAACGATATGACCAGCTTCGCGGCCTTCTCTACCGGCATGTCCAGCGGCCTGATCCGTTCCGGCGTTACGAACACAAGCTGGCCCATCGCAGGATTCGGCGATGACGGCACAAGGACGCCGATCACATCCGGAGCCTGCGCCAGAACTTCAGCATCCGGCGTCCGGCTCGTGATGAAGCCGATCACCCAGAGCCCCTTGCCGGGATACTCGACGAGAACCGCTTCCTTGAACGATGATGAGTCGTTCGACGCGATCGTCTCGACCACCTGCTTCAGGATCGAATAGATCGAGCGCACCAGCGGTACGCGCGCGAGCAGAAGTTCGCCAAGCCGCAAGGCCTGCTGACCCGCGAGGTTCGTGATCAGCGCGCCGAGCACGGTCAGGAAGATCACGGCTGTGATGATGCCGAGCCCGGGCAGTTCGAAGCTGAGATACGTTTCAGGATTCCACGCCCGCGGGATCAGTGGGACAATGTGCGTGTCGACCAGGACGACAACGCTCCACATCAGCCAAAGCGTGATCGCCAAAGGCGCAGCCACGACGGCTCCGGCCAGGAACCAGTTCCTGAGACGGGTCAGCAATCCGCCTGATTTGGGCGGCGGGTCTGGCGATGGCTTATCAGCCGGCATGGCTTTGCTCCGCCGGCATCTTGCTTGATTCGGGGCGCTAACGGCCCCAGATCAATCGTCGCGGTTCAGACGTCCGCGGCAACGCGCGCCGTCACGATCTTGCCGGGCTTGCGCGGCGGCTCGCCCTTGGGGAGCGCGTCGACGGCGTCCATGCCGCTGACCACATTGCCCCACACGGTGTATTTCTTGTCGAGGAACGATGCGTCGTCGAGGCAGATGAAGAACTGGCTGTTCGCCGAGTTCGGGCTGTTCGACCGCGCCATCGAGCAGACGCCGCGCTGGTGGCTGACATCATTGAATTCGGCGCGCAGGTCGTCCTTCTCGGAACCTCCCATGCCCGATCCCGTCGGATCGCCGCCCTGCGCCATGAAGCCGTCGATCACGCGGTGAAAAACGACACCATCGTAGAAGCCTTCACGCGCCAGTTCCTTGATGCGCTCGACATGGCCCGGTGCCTTGTTCGGCAGGAGTTCGATCGTGACGACGCCAGTGTCCAGCGTGAGGATCAGGGTGTTCTCTTTGTCAGCGCTCACGGGTTCGGCCTTTCGATGACGGTTTCGACGGGCGGCAGGTAGCACGCGTCGAACGGGTCGGATACCTTGATCTCAGCGGCCTTCGCGATGAATTCCGGTCCATCCGTGCGACGCACATAGACCGTGGACTGCTTGTTGGCCGGCAGGTCGGCGACGATCACCGCCTTGGTCAGCACGTCGGCGGTTCCCGGCGGCAGCACGCCATTCTCGCCCTCATCGCCGGTCTTGATTCCACGGATCGTATCGACCCCGGAAACGCTCCAGCCCCATGTCGTGTACTTGGCGTCGAGCCCGTCTGCGCCGACGCGCGGCTGGCGCATCAGGAAGAACTGCGTCGTCGCGCTGTTCGGATCGTTCGTGCGCGCCATCGAAGTGACGCCGGAACAATGCAGCATCCACGTGCGCGCCACGGCCGGGTACGAAATCATCGCCAGCTCGTCCGGCTGGCCCTGCACGAGCACGCCATCGAGATAGCCCAGCCTTAAGCCATCAGGCGTCGCGCCGATCCAGGTCACCTTCTGTTTCGCCGGGTCGCGCTGCCAGGTGAATTCGCCCTTTAGCATCGGGTACTCCACCTGCGGATAGACAAGCGACGTGTCGCCGCCCTGCGCCATGAAATCGTCGATGACGCGATGGAATGGTACTTTGTCGAAATGGCCGGCCCGCGCGATCTTCTTGATCTGCGCGACGTGTGTCGGCGCAACGTCGGGGCGCAGTTCGACCAGCACGTCCTGTCCATTGATTGTCAGCTGCAGCAGGTTCTCGGCAGGAACCTTGCGCCAGTTGGCCGGATCGTCAGCCGGCCCGGCCCAGGCGGCGCCGGCAACAGCCAGCGAGGCCGCAGCAGCGGCCCCCATCAGCAGATTTCGCAACATGTCTTACTTGCCCTTCTTGCCGCCGAACTTGGCGAGCAGTCGCGTATGGACCGCTGCAGGGACGAATAAATCGGCGTTTCCGCCCAGCCGCGCAATCTCTTTTACCAGTCGAGAGGACACCGCCTGGTGATGCGGGTCAGCCATCAGGAAGACTGTCTCGATCTGGTCGTTCATCTGCTGGTTCATCGCTACCATCTGGAACTCGTACTCGAAGTCCGAGACAGCCCGCAGCCCGCGGATGATCACCTGGGCGCCACACTCTTCGGCAAAATGCATCAGCAGGTTGTCGAAAGGCCGCGCCTCGATTTCGACGCCGTTGGAAAGCTTGCGGGCCTCCTCCAGCACCATCTGCGTGCGCTCTTCCAGCGTGAACAGCGGACCCTTGCCGTCGTTGATCGCGACCCCGATCACCAGCTTGTCGACCAGCTTCACCGCCCGGCCGATAATGTCCAAGTGACCGTTCGTGATCGGGTCGAAGGTCCCGGGATAGAGCCCGATGCGCTTCGTCGGCCGCCGGACCAGCGCGGACCGCGCCGTCGCCGATCCACGTACGGGGCGAGGTTCACCCGCCGCCCGTCTTTCCGGCCGTCTCGTCACCGCTCTGGTCCTCCAGTCTCTCCACAGAGACGACTCGCTCCCCCGCCGCCACACGCAGCACGCGAACCCCCTGCGTCGCACGACCCGCGATACGGATCTGATCGACAGCGCAACGTATCAACTGGCCAGCGTCTGTCACCACCATGATTTCGTCGGACCCATCGATCGGGAAGGATGCGACCAGCTTCTGCCCCTTGGACAGCTTGTGCGCGATCAGCCCCTTCCCGCCACGGCCGGTGCGGCGATAGTCGAAGGCAGACGCGCGCTTGCCCATACCCTCGTCGGTGATCGTCAGGATGAACTGCTCTGCTAGCGACAGCGCGCCGAAGCGGTCTTCCGTCAGCTCGACCTCGCCATTCGATTCGGCATCCTGAGACGGCGCCGCGTCGTCGCCGTCAGCCGCGGCATCCTCTTCGGCTTCGACGTCTTCGACAATCTCTTCGCCCTCTGCGCGGCGAGCAGCGTTGGCGCGTTTGAGATAAGCGCGTGCTTCTGCGGGCGTGACGTCGATCTTGCCAAGCACGCTCATCGCGATCAGCGCATCCCCGGCGCCCAGCTTGATGCCGCGCACGCCAGTGGAGGTCCGGCCGGTGAACACACGCACCTGCTCCACGGGGAAGCGGATGCACTGTCCAAGCGCGGTGGTCAGCAGCACATCGTCCTCAGGCGTGCAGATCTGCACGTCGACGATGGCGTCGCTGTCGTCCTCAAGCTTCATGGCGATCTTGCCTGCGCGGTTCACCGACAGGAAGTCGGTCAACAAGTTCCGCCGCACGCCGCCTGACTTCGTGGCGAACAGGATGTTGAGCCGCGCGCGCTCTTCCTCATCCTGCGGCAATGGCATGACGGAGGTGATGCGCTCGCCTTCCTTCAGCGGAAGGATGTTGACCAGCGCCTTGCCCCGCGCATTCGGGGCGCCGAGCGGCAGGCGCCAGACCTTATGCTTGTAGGCCATGCCGGTGGACGAGAAGAACAGGATCTCGGTGTGCGTATCGGCGGAGAACAGCCGGATGACGAAGTCGTTCTCCTTCGTCTCCATCCCGCCGCGACCCTTGCCGCCGCGGTTCTGCGTCCGGTAGGCCGACAGCGCAGTGCGCTTCACATAGCCGCCATGGGTGACCATGACGACCATGTCTTCCTTCTCGATGAAGGCTTCGTCCTCGAGATCGAGATCGGCCTCGACGAACTCGGACCGACGCGGCACGCCGAACCTGTCGCGGATGTCCTTCAGCTCGCCCTTGATGATCTCCAGCACGCGCGCGCGCGACGCCAGGATCGCCAGCAGGTCCTTGATCTTCTCGGCGAGGCCGGAAGCTTCCTTGCCGATCTCGTCACGGCCGAGATTGGTGAGGCGCGACAGCTGCAGCGCGAGAATGGCGCGGGCCTGCTCGTCCGACAGCTTGATCTCGCCCTTGTCGTTGAAGACCGTTCGCCGGTCAGCGATGAGCCCGATCAGCGGCGCCATGTCCATCGCTGGCCACGCCCGCTCGAGCAAGGCGATACGCGCCGAGTCCGGATCTGAAGAATAGCGGATGATCCGGATGATCTCGTCGATGTTGGCGACGGCCAGCGCAAGGCCGATCAGGACGTGGGCGCGATCGCGCGCCTTGTTCAGTTCGAATTTGGTGCGGCGCGCGACAACTTCTTCGCGGAAGCGGATGAAGGCCTGCAGCATCGCCCGCAGTGACATCAGTTCCGGCCGGCCGCCATTCAGCGCCAGCATGTTGACCCCGAACGACGTCTGCATCGGCGTCATGCGGAACAGGTTGTTGAGCACGATCTCGGCGGACGAATCCCGCTTGATCTCGATCACGACCCGGATGCCGTTGCGATCGCTCTCGTCGCGCAGGTCGGCGATGCCCTCGATCTTCTTCTCGCGAACCAGCTCGGCGATCTTCTCGACCATCGTCGCCTTGTTCACCTGATAGGGGACCTCGTTGATGATGATGGCCTCGCGGCCGCCCTTCATCGTCTCGATCTCGGTCTTCGAGCGCATGATGACTGAGCCGCGCCCGGTCAGCATGCCATTGCGCGATCCGGCGCGGCCGATGATCAGTGCGCCTGTCGGGAAGTCGGGTCCGGGCACGATGTCGAGCAGGGTCGCGTCGTCCAGCGCCGGGTTCTCGATCAGCGCGATGGTCGCATCGACAATCTCGGTCAGGTTGTGCGGCGGGATGTTGGTCGCCATGCCCACGGCGATGCCGCCCGCACCGTTGACCAGCAGGTTCGGAAACTTCGCCGGGAGCACGGTCGGCTCCTTGCGGGAGCCGTCATAGTTGTCCTCGAAGTTGACCGTGTCCTTGTCGATGTCATCCAGCAGGTTCGCCGTGACGCGCGCCATGCGGCTTTCGGTGTAACGCATGGCCGCCGGCGGATCACCGTCGATCGAGCCGAAATTGCCCTGCCCGTCGATCAGCGGCAGCGACATCGAGAATGGCTGCGCCATGCGCACCAGCGCGTCATAGATCGACTGGTCGCCGTGCGGGTGCCAGCGGCCGATCACGTCGCCGACGATGTTGGCCGACTTCCGGAAAGCCTTGTCGTGCGTGTAGCCGCCCTCATAGGCGGCATACAGGATGCGGCGGTGGACGGGCTTGAGGCCGTCGCGAACGTCCGGCAGCGCACGGCTGACGATCACGCTCATCGCATAGTCGAGGTACGACTTCTTCAGTTCGGCGGTGATGGAAATGGGGGCGATGTCGCCCGCGCCATTTGCCCCCGGAGGGGCGGGATTTTCAGGCGTGTCGCTCAAGCGGAAAACGTCCAGACGGAGGGCGGCGCGGAGGCCGGGATTCGATCCCCTCTTCTAGCCCATTTGCGCACCGCGACACAAACATTTGCGACGGTTGATCCACAGCCGTTAGGCACTGATTTCGGGGTGATTTCGCCCGGGCGCGTCGGGCCGCAGCAATGCGGCGGTCCGGAATGGCGCTTGTCCGGTTTTGCGGCCCGCAATTCCTTAGAATCGGCAGCCTGGAAACGACCGACCGCAGCCCCCTGGGGCGCGATCAGCCTGGGCAGGCGCTCTGCTCATCCCGGCGTTCGCCGGGAGGAGCGGAAATGCAGTTTCGCATCTGCTGAGCCCGATCCAACACTAGTTGAACGCCCAACGCGCACTCAGCATGGCCAGCGTTTGCGAATTGCGGCGCTCGGTCTCCGTGGACTGGAGTGGGTCAAGGTCCCGGCCGCGGCCATAGTCCTGGCGCGCGATGTTGAAGCTGAACGGGTCCAGGTTGTTGAGTTCGGCGAGCAAGGTGAACCCGGCATCGGGCTTCCATTCGACGAACGAGTGGAAGAAATCCCGCAGCCTGAGCTTCTCGATCGATCGACCCTGGTAGTAGTTCTCGCGCCAGCCCTGAAACCACCCGAAGCCAAAGGTGAGGTTCTGTTCGGGCAGATCCTGGCGGAAGGAGAAATTGACCTCCTCCGGGCGCTGGCCTGATATGCGGCGCTTCTCCCCGGTCAACGGGTCGGTAACTTCGCTTTCCTGCCACTGCGTCTCGATCTTCACCTCGGCGCCCTGCCAGCCGATGTTCTTGAGCGGCATCGTGAGATTGAAGATCAGGCTGTCGTTCGTCCCATCGCCGATATTGCCCGGACCTTCGATCAGGGTCGTCGAGTCGTTGACGCCATCGTTGTCGGTGTCGATCGGAATGCGGCGCGGAAAGAGATCGACCACATCCGAGATATCCTCGTGGCGAAGCGTCAGGACAGCAGCGGCCCCATCCAGGAAACGCTTCTCGTAGGCGGCTTCGTAGACCCAGGCCTTGTAAGGCTCGAGATCGGAGTTGCCGGTGTTCTGCTGGCCGCTGTTGAGGTTCACCTCCGAGGCAAAGTCCTGGAAGTTCAACTGACCGACTTCGCGCTCGGCGCGCAAGCGGAGCTGGTCGTCTTCGCTCGGCGACCATGTGCCCACGAGACGCGGCTTGGGGTAGGTGAAGGAACGCTCCTTCTCGGTGTCGCCCGATTGCGTGATCGTCGAATGTTCGACGCGCACGCCGCCTTCCAGCGTCCATTCCGGCAAAGGCCGCCAGGAGCTCTGGACGAACAGTTCGGCGCGAGTTTCCTCGACGAGCACGTTGGATGCCGGCAGCGGCACGGGCGCGCCATCAACCGCCAGCGAAACCTGCTGGTCGCGATAGTTGTAGGCCACCTCGCCGCCGCCTTCGAACGACAGTTCCGGCGACATCGTGTAGCGCAGGATCGTCCGTCCGATACGCTCTCCGGCTTCGGCTTCGATCTGGAAGAGTTGCAGCGTGTCCGGATCGACACCCGTCGGATCCCGCTCAAGCCCGGTTGCATCGAGGCTGCCGAACGCCACCTTGAAGAGGCCCAGCGTTTCCCACTCGAGATCGGACCCAAGTTTGGTAAGATAGTTGACGCCGACTTCGCCGCGATCATTGGCAGACCGGCTCACGAAAAACTCGTCGGTCGTCGCCGAACGGAAGCCCTGCTCGTTCTTGAACTCGTCGGTCGAGACGAGGCCGTTGAGCGAGAGCGTGCCGCCGAACTGCGGCCCCTTGTAGTTGCCGCGCAGGCTGTGGACCACGCCGTCGCCCTCGGTGCGCGAGGTTTCGTACAGATCGAGATTGCCGCTCTGCGCATCCACTGTCGTTCGCCAGCCCGAGCCGACGGAATCGTCCATCGAGATGCCGCGCCCCGCCGATACGTCGAACTGGTGCTCGCCGACGCGGCGCGTGGCCTGGTAGTTCCAGCCGGGGATCGTCTTGCCCGTCTCGGTGAACAGGAAGCCGCGGGCGCTGAACACCTGCTGGAACGTATCGACCTTCTTGCGGATCACGTTGGCGACCACCGTCTGCCCCTGCATGTCGACCCCCGGCACCGATCCACGAATCACGTCGATCCGTTCGACCTGGTCGATCGTGATGCGGTTCAGGGTGTCGCCCAGCGAGTCGGTCTTGATGGTTGGGCGCTGGCCGTCGATCAGCACGTTGCCCGCAGCACCCGCAAAGCCCCGCACGCTGTCGCCGCCATCGAACGAGAACCCCGGGAGGCGGCTGATCATGTCGAGCGCCGTGTTCGGTCGCGACTCCGCAAATTCTGCGGGCGTGTACGAAATCACGCCCTGCTGCGCGACCGGCTCAGCGACTGGCGGGGTCGTCGTCTCCTGCGCATAGGCGGGGGACATCAGGGCGAGCGCCAGAATTGACGCCAAACTAAATGAATAGTAGCTCGACATGACGAGACAGCTCCGCGCGATGGCGGATTCGGCCGCCTGACCTTGATTTATCGATAATCGATAAATCCGCCACTCGCAACCGGTTTGTCAGTCCGTTTGTGCGTCGCCCGTTTTCCCGCTCAGTCGAGATCCTGCACTGCGGTCTCCGGGCCAAGCTTGTGGCTGAGCGAGGCCTGCAGGAATGCATCGAGATCGCCATCGAGCACGCCACCGGTATCGGACGTTTCCACGCCCGTCCGCAGGTCTTTCACCATCTGGTATGGCTGAAGCACGTAGGAGCGTATCTGCCGGCCCCAGCCGATCTCGGTCTTCGAGTCGGCCTCGGCCTGCGCCGCAGCCTCGCGCTTCTTCAGCTCCATCTCGTAGATCCGCGCGCGCAGCATGTCCCACGCCTTGGCGCGGTTCTTGTGCTGCGATCGCTCCGCCTGCACCGCGACAACAATCCCGGTCGGGGCGTGCGTAAGGCGCACGGCGCTGTCTGTCTTGTTGATGTGCTGGCCGCCTGATCCGGATGCGCGGTAAGTGTCGGTGCGGACGTCGCTCTCCTTGATGTCGACGACGATGGTGTCGTCGATCACTGGATAGACCCACACGCTCGCAAAGCTTGTATGCCGCCGCGCGTTCGAATCGTAGGGCGATATGCGCACGAGGCGATGGACGCCGCTCTCGCTCTTCAGCCAGCCATAGGCATACTCGCCCTTGATCAGCATCGTCGCTGACTTGATGCCCGCCGTCTCGCCCGGGTGGTCGTCGATCTCCTCGATCTTCCAGCCCTTGGCGTTCGCATAGCGCACATACATCCGGCGCAGCATTGAGGCCCAGTCCTGGCTCTCCGTGCCGCCCGCGCCTGCGTTGATCTCGATATAGCAGTCGTTCGCGTCGACCTCACCTGACAGCAGCGCCTTCAGCTCGGCATCCTTCGCCTTCGCGAGCGCCGCCCGCACGCTGGCCGCCACTTCCGCGAGCGAAACCTTGTCGCCTTCAGCCTCCGCCATGTCCCACAGGTCGACGGCGTCGTCCGCCTCGCGCTCCAGCATGCGGATGTCGTTCATCGCCGACTCAAGCCGGGTGCGTTCGCGCATCAGCGGCTGCGCCTTCTGCGGGTCGCTCCAGAAGTCAGGCCGTTCCGAAAGTGCGTTCAGCTCCGCGAGGCGTTTCTCTGCGAATCCCCAGTCAAAGACGCCTCCGGAGCAGGCTCACCGACTGCCGGATCGTCTCGATCATGTTTTCGACTTCAGGCGTCATGGCTGGCTCTGTGTCCGCGCTTCGGGAACGACGCGTCTAGAAGGTGCCGTCGTCGAAAGTCAAATCCTCGTCCTCAACGGGCTCGCCGGGCTGGGGCTGAGGATTGTTCGGATCGACAGGCAGGCCCGGGTCGGGCTGTGACGTCACCTGACCGTCGCGCGTCGCCGAGGCCGTTTCATCGCCCGCCGCCACCTTGCTGAAGTCGACGCGATAGCCATCGGCGCCAACCGGCGCTTCACAACGGTCCGTCGGCGCAGAACCCGGGCGGAAAGCCTCGGTGATGATGAGACGCGTGTCCGGTCCCGGCTGGCATCCTGTATCGGCATCGACCTCGACATGCTCGACGCCGTTCGGCACCCGGAAAGTGACCGCCGGACGATCCTTCAGCGCCGCAAGCATGAAGTCGCGGAACACCGGCGCCGCAACGCGGCCGCCGCTCTCGCCCGTGCCCATGTCGCGCGGCGTGTCGAAGCCGATCCATACACCGGCGACAAGATCCGGGCTGAACCCCATCGTCCAAGCATCGAACTGGTCGTTGGTCGTTCCGGTTTTTGCTGCGACAGGCTTGCCCACGGAGCGGATCGTGCTGCCTGTGCCGCGCTGAACTGCGCCTTCGAGGATCGAGACGACCTGATACGCCGTAATCGGATCCATGACCTGCTGGCGATCGTCAGCCAGCACAGGCGGCGCCATTCCGCCCTTCCATCCGGTCGAGCAGTTCTCACACGTGCGCTGGTCGGTGCGGAAAACGGTCTTGCCATAGCGGTTCTGGATACGGTCGAACATGACCGGACGAACCTGCTTGCCGCCGTTCACTGTCTCCGCATAGGCGACGGCCATGCGCATGAGCGTGGTATCGCCGGCGCCGAGCGCCATCGATTCATATGGCGGCAGCTTGTCATAGATGCCCAGGCGCTCGCCGATCGCGGAGACCTTGTCGAAACCGATCTCCGAGGCAAGACGCACAGTCATCGCGTTGCGCGATTTTTCGACGCCGATGCGAAGCGGCGTCAGGCCGTAGAACTGTTCCGAATAGTTCTGCGGCTTGTAGCAGGTCTCCTCGCCTGCGATCGTCTGGCACGACACGTAAGGCGTATCGAGAACGCGGTAGGACGGCGTCCACTTGTAAAGGCCGGTCGCCGGATCCGGCGTTTCCATCGCAGCCGCGTACACGAACGGCTTGAACGACGAGCCCGGCTGGCGCTTGGCCTGAATGGCGCGGTTGAACTTGCTCGACACGAACGAATAGCCGCCCGTCATCGCGAGGATGCGTCCCGTGTGCGGGTCCATCGCCACAAGCGCGCCCTGCACGGCTGGCACCTGGCGCAGCCGCCATGGCGCATTCGCGGCGCGATTTTTCGGCACGCCATACTCCGTGATCAGCTGCACCGTGATGTCGGGCGCCGGAGCGCCCGCGACGAAGATCACGTCGCCCGCCTTGAGGCCCGCGCCGCCTTCCTTGCGCTTGAAGTTCGCGGCCCACTTCACATCGTCCGCATGCAGCGTTCCCGTCTCGCCGCCGTCGAGTCCCAGACGGACGTTTTCGCGCGACACCGACCTAACAACGGCGGTCCGCCAGTCATTGCCGGCCCCGCCAACGACAGTCTTGTTGGCTTCCACATTGGCGAACTTCTTTAGATCCTCGCCGAACGTGTCGCTTACCTCGATCGTACCGATCGGGCCGCGCCAACCATGGCGGCGGTCATAGCTTTCGAGGCCAGCGCGCAAAGCGGTCTGCGCGATCAGCTGCAGGTTTGAATCGAGCGTCGAGCGGATGGAGAGGCCGCCGCCGAGCAGCGCCTTGCTGGCGCTCTCACGGCTGTCGATGCCTTCGAGCTTCTTCTGCTCGCCGAGCGACATGATCTCCTTGCGGAGCTCTTCGACATAGTAGGCCGATGCAACGTTCTCGTCCGAGTTGAGACGATCGACGACTTTCAGCGGCTCTGCATAAGCAGCATCTGCGGCGGCCTTGTCGACGAAGCCGTTCTCGAGCATGCGGCCGATCACGTAATTGCGTCGCTTCGTTGCAGCTTCGGGATTTAACAGCGGGTTCACCCGCCCTGGCGCCTGCGGCAGTCCGGCGAGCATCGCGCTCTCGGCAAGGGTGAGCTGGCCAAGCGACTTACCGAAATAGTTCAGCGCGGCAGCGCCAACGCCGTAGGAGCGTCCGCCAAGATAGATCTCGTTCATGTAGAGTTCGAGAATCTGCTCCTTGCTTAGCTGACCTTCGATGCGCATCGCGAGCACGGCTTCGCGCACCTTTCGATCAACCGAGCGCTCGTCGCCGGTCAGCATGTTCTTCACGACCTGCTGCGTGATCGTGGAGCCGCCCGTCATGCGTTTGCCCTGCAGCGCGTTGAGCACGGTGCCGCGGAACATGCCCCACAGGTCGATGCCGGAGTGCTCGAAGAACGACTTGTCTTCAGCCGAGATGAAGGCCTGCACCAGCTGCTCGGGCAGTTCTTCCGATGGCACGTAGACGCGGTGCTCGGTCGCGAACTCGGCCACCAGCTTGCCGTCGCCGGCATGAACGCGGCTCATGATCGGCGGCTCGTAGTTCCGCAGCTGCTCTTCGGAGGGAAGGTTCTGCGTCACGATGAAGAACCAGACGACGAACGCCACGATCGCTATCCCGATCACGGATGCGATCGAGATCAGGATCGTCTTCCAGTTCCAACGGGACATCGTCAGTTGCATTTCTCACCGGCCGAAACGGGCAATCCAGACACAGGCTGTTCCGCCTTTTCGGGACGGCATACCTGAAGGCTCGGAATCACCATTATTTGCGGTGACTTTAAGGCGTGGAACCTGCGGATGACAGGCCTCCGGAGGGTTAAACTCAGAACATACTTGCCGCATCCGTCCCACGACGTTTGGAGGCTTTGCGGCCCAGCCGGGACTCAATCTGCAAAGATCAGTCAGCGCGCGGCGACCAGATGCGTCTGGTGCTCGAAGAAGTGGTCGATCGCGGTAACGACGCCCTTGACCAGCTTGCGCCGTTTGCTTTCCGAAACCATCGCTGCCGCGTCGATGTCATTGGTCATGAACCCCATCTCGAGCAGGGCGGCAGGAACGTCAGGGCTCAGGAGCACGAAGAACCCCTTCTGGCGATGTGTGTTCTCCAGGGTCGGCCAGCCGGCCACTGCAATCGACTCGGCGAGCATTTGCGCAAAGCGAGCCGACTGGTTCTTCGTTTCGCGCTGGACCAGATCGGCGAGGATCCTGTTGACCTCCTCCGGCCGGTCGCTGTCGATCTCCACGTCGAGAATCCAGTCATTCTGCTTGCGAGCGCCGTCGATGCGCTTTTCGCCCTCCTGCGAGAGCGTGTAGACCGAGGCGCCGCTGGTGGTCGCCTTCGGCCCGGCGTCGGCATGCAGCGCGATGAACAGGTCAGCGCCCAGATTGCGCGCCTTGGTGACCCGGTCCTCCAGTTCGATGAAGGTGTCCGTCGAACGCGTTAGCGCAACGTCGTAGCGTTCGGACTTGAGGAGTGCGTCACGCAGCGCGAGCGCAGCAGCAAGCGTGACATCCTTTTCATAAAGGCCCGATTTCGAGACCGCACCGGGGTCCTTGCCGCCATGGCCGGGGTCGATGACGATCAGCGGCTTGCGGGCCGCCTGCTGCGGCGCTGGCGCCGGTCCCGGCGCAGCGTCGTTGGCTGCAGCGGCAAAAGCCTCTGTCGTCGCGGGCTCGAGATCCAGGACAAGCTTGTGCCGCTCGCCGCTGGTTTTCGGCGCCAGCATGAACTCGCGGGCAACCACCGCCGGCCTGGCGAGGTCAAGCACGAGACGCGATGTGGATGCGGTATTGTGGGCATACCGGAAGCCAGAGACGACGCCACTTCCCTTGCCCGAACCAGCCTCGGCGGTTAGCCCGTTGATGGACCAGCGCACGCGCGGCAGGTCGATTACAACACGGCTGGCGCCGGCAGCCAGCAGGAAGACATGATACTTGAGCGGCGCATCCGACTCGACGACCACGCGGGTCGCCTGCCCCTCACCGCCGATCCGCACCGCCGTCACGCGTTCAACCGGCGGCGCAGCCTGCGCACCGACACCCGCCAACATGGCGAGGCCGACAAGCGACACGATGGTCATCAACCAGGCCCGCACGTTCCGCAGCACCTTACATACAAGCGACAACAGGCCATTCTGGCCGAAGGTTGAGCAGTAGCGGGGCAGCGTTAACTGTTCGTTGGGATGGAGGCTGACGCTCGACAGAAGCTGCGCTATCAGATGTGCTCGTGAGCTGCGGGGCGCACGGAACGAGATCATCGACGATGAAGGCTCTGAAGCTGAGCTATTCGCTCGCGGCGCTTCTCCTGGCGGCCTGCGCCACCGCGCCGCCCAACCTGAACGACGACCTTGTCGTCCGCGGAAAGAGGATCGGCGAGATCGAGATCGGCATGCCGCTGGCGACCCTGCTGGCGGTCAAGGGGGCCCCTGTACGCACGGCGCCGATCCCCAGCACCGACGCCACGACCTATACCTTTCCCAACGGCCTGACCGTGGGTGCGGATGACAAGGTCTACTGGATCATCACCGAGGACGCCCGTTTCCATACCCAGGACGGCGTGCGGCCGGGCGCCGAGCAGATCTTCGCGCGGGCGACGCTTGGCAAGCCGCGCTGCGTCGAAAACCGCCCCGACACAACGATGTACGACTACGGGGACATCTATTTCGAGGTCGGAAACGTTGACGGACGCGTCAAGCGCGTCGGCGTAATCGCCCACAACCGAACTTGTCCACTGTCCTGACAGGGGCAATCGGACCCTTCCCCTCTGCCTGCAATGCGTGCATAGGTGAGTCACAAGGCGGTCCCAGCGACATGCCTTGCGCGTCCTGGCGGCGGTTTTTCAGAAAAAACCTATCCAGTACAGGGCGCTAAACGGCTAAAGCGTTACGGCGGTCAGCGTTCCAGCTGCCGCCATGGTCAGGGCATTATGAACGCGATTTCGCGAGATTCAGTCAGCCAGACCGGACGCAGGGCCCTCTCGCCACTACCACCAGCAACCCATTCGCGGGCCAAGGCAGCGCATCTGCGCGCCGCCCGCTGTTCACACGAGGTTCCCATCCATGAGCAAGCTCATGTTGATCGACGCCACCCACCCGGAGGAGACCCGGGTGGCCGTCGTCGCAGACGGTCAGATCGAAGACTTTGATTTCGAAGCCCGCAACAAGCGCCAGCTTCGCGGGAATATCTATCTTGCCAAGGTAACACGGGTCGAACCGTCTCTACAGGCGGCCTTTGTCGACTATGGCGGCAACCGCCACGGCTTCCTGGCCTTCGCCGAGATCCATCCCGACTACTACCAGATCCCCAAGGAAGACCGCGAAGCGCTTCTTGCCGAAGCTGACGAGGAAGATGGCGACGACGACGACGACGAAACCTCCTCAGAGAACGGCGGCGACGATGCCTCCGACGAGGAGGAGGAGCGCAAGCAGAACCGCCGCAACGCCCTGTTCCAGCGGAAGTACAAGATCCAGGAAGTCATTCGCCGCCGGCAGGTGATGCTGGTGCAGGTCGTGAAGGAAGAGCGCGGCAACAAGGGCGCGGCGCTGACCACCTATCTGTCACTCGCCGGCCGCTATTGCGTGCTTATGCCCAACACGTCGCGCGGCGGCGGCATCTCCCGCAAGATCACCAACGCAGCTGACCGCAAGCGGCTCAAGTCGATCACTTCGGAGTTCGAGATCCCACGCGGCGCCGGCCTCATCGTCCGCACGGCGGGCGCCAAGCGCACCAAGAACGAGGTGCGCCGCGATTTCGAATACCTCACAAAGCTATGGCAGCAGATCGTCGGCAAGACGATGGAATCGATGGCGCCTGCCCTCATCCACGAAGAAGGCCATTTGGTCCTGCGCGCGGTCCGCGACCTGTATGACAAGGACGTCGAGCGCATCATCGTCGAGGGCGAGGACGCCTACAACGAAGCCCGCAACTTCGTGAAAATGCTGATGCCATCGCACACGCGGAAGGTCGTCCACCACGACGACAACGGCCCGCTCTTCGTGATGACCGGCGTCGAGGACCAGCTCGAAGGCATCTACGCGCCGACCGTGCAGTTGCCCTCCGGCGGCTACATTGTGATCAACCAGACCGAGGCGCTCGTCGCCATCGACGTGAACTCGGGCAAATCAACGCGCGAACGCAACGTGGAAACCACGGCGCTCAAGACCAACCTGGAAGCCGCCGCCGAAGCCGCACGCCAGATGCGCCTGCGTGACCTCGCCGGCCTGATCGTCATCGACTTCATCGACATGGAGGACATGAAGAACAACCGGGCCGTCGAAAAGAAGATGAAGGACTGCCTGAAGATCGACCGCGCCCGCGTGCAGACGGGCCGCATCTCGCAGTTCGGCCTG
>CAIKXW010000113.1 GCA_903831485.1 uncultured Alphaproteobacteria bacterium
ATCCATTCGAGGATGGCGCGGCGCACCGATGGGGGGAAGGCGTCGAAATTGAGTTTGGCGGCGGGATCGGCGGCGAGTGCTTTCGCAAGATCCGGAGGTGGCGACAGCGTTGCGATGGAATCCAGCAGGGACCAGCTGCCGCCTGCTTTCGCCCGATCGATGGCGGCAAGCCCCGCGTTCGTCATGCGGCCGTCGGCGAGCAGCCGCTCGATCTTCGTCTTGTTGACGGCCGACCACGCGCTGCCCGGTTTGCGTGGACTGAGGCGCACCATCGTCCTGCCTGCGTCGAGCTTGCGTGGGAGACTGTCGATCCAGCCGAAGCAGAGCGCTTCGTCGACGACGTCGCTGTAGGGGACGTGGCGTGCTACGGCTGCTTTCTTCCACGTCACGAGCCAGATGCTGGTGGTGCGCGTGTGGTTGCCTTGCAGCCAGGCGCGCAGCTCCGCACGCGAGGCGACTTCGACACGGGGATGATCACCGGCCATGCGCGCTCGCCGCGTGATGCGCCTCGTCGCGCGAGGATTGCTGCAGGATCATGATCTTCTGCCAGATCTTGCGCGAGAGGCTGGTGGTGAGGTCCTCGATCTCGGTGACTGTCTCGATGATCACGGGGTCGCGCATGTCCTGCATGTAGAGGGCGGCGAGCTTGCCCGTGAGCGACAGCATTTCGCTGCAATAGTCGAGATAGCGGAGAAGCTCGAGTTCCGACATGTGGTGCACGTCCGACGATGCCGTTGACGTGTATTCCTTGAGCAGCTGGGTCGGGTCCTTGGTCAGCTGGTGCATGTCGACGACGTGGGCGATGGAGCGAAGCTCGTGCAGGTCGGCGAGGACGCGGTCGCGGCGCATGTTCGATTCCAGATTGAGCAGGAACCAGATCGCGGCGCCCGCCAGCGCCACGATGTTCAGGATGGCCTCGACGCCCTGAACCAGGTCGACGGCATCGGTGCTGACGCGCAGGGGGCCGAGATTGAGGAGCGTCCAGATCACGCCGCTGGCGCCGAGGAGGATCGCGACGCCGACGCCGGTGCGGACCAGAAGGTTGGGTCGCACCACCCAGGAAAGCCGCTCCCGGTCTTCGCGCGCAATGGTGAGGAGTTCCGCGCAAAGCCTTACGATGCCGCGGTCCGGAAAGCGCTCGACGATCCGCTTGTGCAGCTTCTCGATCGTGGCTTCGATGTTGGCGGCGTTCAGCGTGCGGTAGGGCATGCGGCAGTAATGCCGTGCTCCGGAGGATCGGGAAAGGGGCGGACTATTCGCCCGCCTCGTCCTCGTAGCCGATCAGGTGCAGCGGTCTTGCCCTGCGGCCGTTGAGTTCGGCCCAGCGGGCGAGCGCGTCGTCGCGGCCGTGGGTGACCCAGAGTTCTTCGGGGTTCACGTCGGTGACTGTTTGCGTGAGTTCGTCCCAGTCGGCGTGGTCGGAGAGGATGAGGGGGAGTTCGATGCCGCCGGCCTTGGCGCGCTGGCGGATGTTCATCCAGCCGGAGGCGAAGGCGATGACCGGGTCGGGGAAGCGTTCGGCCCAAGGCGTGCCGGTGGCGGACGGCGGGCAGACGATGATCTTCCCGGCGAACTTCTGGTTCTCCTTGCGCTGTCCTTTTTCCAGCGTGGCGGCTTCGAGCGGGCCGAGGTCGACGCCGAGGCGTTCGTACATGTCGCAAAGCTGCTTCATGGCGCCGTGGATGTAGATGGTCTCTGCGTATCCGGCGTCGCGGAGTTCGCGGATGACGCGCTGGGCCTTGCCGAAGGCGTAGGCGCCGACGAGGTGGGCGCGGTCGGGGAAGGCGCGGAGGGAGGCGAGGAGTTTGGCGACTTCAACCTTGCTGTCGGGGTGGCGGAAGACGGGGAGCGCGAAGGTGGCTTCGGAGATGAAGATGTTGCAGGGAACGACTTCGAACAGCGCGGCTGTGGGATCGGCGCGGCGCTTGTAGTCGCCGGTGCAGACCATGGTTAGGCCTTTCCAGCGAACTTCGACCTGGGCGGAACCGATGACGTGCCCGGCGGGGTGAAGTGTCACATCAACATCGCCGATGCGGTTGGTCTCGCCATAGGGGGCGGACTGGCGGGCGCGGGTGAATTCCTGGCCGTAGCGGGTCGCCATCGCCTCGATGGTTTCGGGCGTGGCGAGGACGGCGCCGTGGCCGGCGCGGGCGTGGTCCGAGTGGCCATGCGTGACGACGGCGCGATCGACCCCACCGCGGACCGGATCGATGTAGAAGTCGCCGGGCGGGCAGTAGAGGCCCCGCGGGGTTGGGCAGAGCAGGTCTTCGGGGCGGATCATGTGGGAAATATGAGCGTTGGCGCGCCGTTAGCCAAATCTTTCGCGGCGTAGTGCTCCAATTGACCGCTTCGCGCGTATCTACGACATGAAGCAGCTTGTCCTCGCCCTCAGCCTCGCCGCGTCCGCCATGATGAGTGGGTGCATCACCTCGCCCGGGCCCGGAGGCGGACCACCGCCCGTCGCCAGGGTCGACGCCGCGCGGCTCTATACCGGCCAGTGGCACGAGATCGCCTTCCGGCCGAACTGGCTGCTCGAGGGCTGCGTCGCGGGGATCACGCGCTATACGCCGAAGACCGAGCCCAACCAGGTGCAAGTGCGGGATTCCTGCCGGGACAAGACGCTCGACGGCCCCGAGAAGGTGGTTGAGGGAACGGGGCATATTCTTGACCCGGGCGCGAACGCGAAGATTCGCGCCGACTATTTCCTGTTCGTCAGCCGCGAAACGTGGATTGCGGCATTGGGCGACGACTACAGCTGGTTCATCTCCGTGACGCCCGACTTTGGCGAAGTGAACATCTTCACGCGCAATCCGCAGCCCGGCCAGAAGCTGATCGACGAACTGGTCGCGAAGATAAAGAGCTGGGGATATGATACCAGCCTGCTCGTTTTCCCGCTTCAGCCGCCTGCCTAAGAGACACGGTTCGCGCCACGCAAGGCCGCCTTGAAGGCGTAAGGGCGAGGTTACCGCTTTGCGGCGGACCTACCCTGCCGCTGCCTTGAGTTTTCCCCAAATAGCCCGATCTATGCGGCGACGTCGCACCCCTAATGGTCACGGGACGGCGGTTGAAGGGGATTCATGCCCAGCGCTTTTGATGCTGCCCGGCGGATGATCGCTGCGATGTTGGCGGGACGGACGTCGGCGGAGGTCGCGCAGCGGACGCGGCCGGATGCCGTGACTCCGCTGAAGCCGTGGATACGTCCGGCCAAGCATATCGAGGCGACCTTCACGGCGGCGAACTGGAAGACGCTGGTGGGGCATTCGGGCGCAACCGAGGCTGACAAGGAGACGCTGTATGATGCGCGGGCTCAGGAAGAGTTGGAGCGCTACGAGCACAACATCGAGAATTATGTCGGGACGTTGCGGCTGCCGGTCGGTGTGATCGGGCCGCTGCGGGTCAACGGGATTTTCGCGAAGGGCGATTACTATGTGCCGCTTGCGACAAGCGAGGCGGCGCTGGTTGCGAGCTATGGGCGCGGGGCGCGGCTTATCTCGTCGGTGGGCGGGTGCACGACGGGCACGCTGGCCGAGGGCGTGCATCGCTCGCCGGGGTTTGCGTTTGCTTCGACCACGGAGGCGGGGCTGTTCGTCGCCTGGGTGTGCGAGAATTTCGACTTGCTGAAGGCGACTGCGGAGACAACGACGCGGCACGGCAAGCTGGTCGAGATGAGCCCGCACGTCGAGGGCGACCATGTCTATCTGGTGTGCAGCTACACGACCGGCGATGCGGCCGGCCAGAATATGGTGACCATCGCGACCGAGGCGGTGTGCAAGGCGATCGAGGAACGGTCGCCGGTCAAGCCGATCTATTGGTTCGTCGAGGCGAACCTGTCGGGCGACAAGAAGGCGTCGGCGATGTCGTTCATGGGCGTGCGCGGACGGAAGGTGACGGCGTCGGTTGATCTTCCGGGCGAGCAGATCCGCAAGCAGCTTCACACCACGCCGCAGCGCATGGAGCAGTACTGGCGGATGTCGGCGTTGGGGGGCGTGATGTCCGGGTCGATCGGCGTTCAGGGGCACTACGCGAATGGGCTCGCGGCTCTGTATCTGGCGACGGGCCAGGATGCGGCGTGCGTGGCGGAGAGCGCGGTGGGCGTCACGCGGATCGAGATGCGCGAGGATGACCGGCTGTTCGTGTCGGTGACGCTGCCGAACATCATTGTTGGGACGGTTGGCGGCGGGACGGGACTGCCGACGCAGTCTGCGGGGCTCAACATTCTCGGGCTCAAGGGTGCAGGGAATGTGCGGCAGTTCGGCGAAGTGGTCGCGGCGTTGTGCCTTGCGGGCGAGCTGTCGATAATCGGGGCGCTGTGCGCGCATGAGTTTGCGAGCGCGCACAAGAATCTGGCGCGGGGCAAGGCTTGAGCGACGCCGTTGCACGGTCTTACACGCGCGGTCCCGACGCCAGAGGACTGGGCGCGCGGCTGTGGGCGTATCAGGCGGAGCGCTTCCCGCTGGTGAAGCATGGCGTATTGATCGCGGCGTTTGGCGCGTCGGCGACTTGCCTTTCGGCGCTGTTGCGCGGCGGAGCGCCCAGCGTGCTGGCGATTGTTGTCGCGGTGCTGGTGTTGTTCGGATTCTTCTTTCAGCTGCGCGTCGCGGACGAGCACAAGGACAATGAGGACGACACGAAGTTTCGTCCGGAGCGGCCGGTGCCGCGCGGGCTGGTTACGCTGGCGGAGCTTCGGGTTGTGGCGATTGGCGTGGGTGTCACGCAGGTCGCTCTGACGGTTGCGCTGGACTGGCGGCTGCTGGGGCCTCTGCTGCTGGTGTGGGCGTGGATGGCGGTGATGACGAAGGAGTTCTTCGCTCCCGCCTGGCTGAAGAAGCGGCCGATCATCTACATGGTGAGCCATATGGCGATCATGCCGCTGATCGATCTCTATGCGACGGCGTGCGACTGGCTGCCGGCGGGCGTGGCGCTGCATGAGAATTTCGGGCTGACGCTGGGAGCGTTCCTGTTGCTGTCGCTGGTGAACGGGTCGGTGATCGAGATCGCGCGAAAGAGCTGGGCGCCGGAGATGGAGCGCGACGGCGTCGAAACGTACTCGCGGCTGTGGGGCGCGCAGCGCGCCGGCATTGTGGTGATGGCGCTGTTGCTGGCGGGGCTGGCCCTGTCGGCCTTCATCAATGTGCGGTCGGATGCCGGTGTGGTTGTGCTCGTGGGCTTGATGCTCGTGACGATGTTCGCTGCTTGGACAGCCATCGACTACGCGGGCGCGCCGGCGGCGAGACAAGTGAAGCAGATGGAGACGGGTACGGCGGTGTTCGTGCTGGGGAATTACCTGCTGCTTGGCGTGATCCCGCTGCTGATGTCGTTGCTGCCATCGTGAGCGACGCGCGCCGATATGTGTTGACGGGTGAGGCCGCGATGTCGGCGGCGCTGGCTGGCGGCAAGGGCGCGGCGCTGGCCAAGCTGGCGGCGACGTTTCCGGTGCCGGCGTTCTTCGTGATCGCGGCGGAGGCTCTTGATCGGGACGGGTTGAGGGCTGAAGCGCGCGGAGAAGTGAATCAGGGGTTAGCGCGACTGGCTGCACAAAGCGGGGCAGGGCGGTTGGCTGTGCGCTCCTCCGGGCGCGAGGAAGATGGCGCGGCGTCGGCGCATGCAGGTCAGTTCGAAACGGAGCTGAATGTTGCGCCGGGCGATGTGGCGGCTGCTGCGCATCGGGTGTGGCGGTCGGGATTCAGCGAGACGCTGGCGCAGTATCGGCAGGCGCATGGGCTGTCGGGTGATCCGCAGCCGCCTGCCGTTGTGGTTCAGGTGATGGTTGAAGCGCGTGCCGCGGGCGTGGCGTTCTCGGCGGATCCGGTGTCGGGCGATCGCGGCGTCGTAGTGATCAGCGCGATTGCGGGGCTGGCGGACAGGCTGGTCAGCGGCGAGGCGGATGGCGACAGCTATCGCGTTGGCGCTGGCGGGGCGACGCTCGAGGCGGATCTGGTGGGCGATGCGGCGGTGCTTGGCGAGGCTGAGCGCGCGGAGGTCGCGGCGATGGCGCGGCGGGCAGCGGAGCATTTTGGTTCGCCGCAGGATATCGAATGGGCTTTCGATGGGCGTGGACTGCACATGTTGCAGTCACGGCCGATTACGACGCTGGGAAACGTTGATAGAGACCCTGTCCTGTCCTCCCCCTTGCACAGGGAGGAACCACGCGGGGAGAGGTCGAGCGATCTCACGATCTGGGACAACTCCAACATCGTGGAGAGTTATCCGGGGGTCACGTCGCCGCTGACGTTTTCATTTGCACGATATGTCTACAGCCATGTGTATCAAGCCTTCTCGCGACTGATGGGCGTGCCAGCGGCGGATGTCGAAGAGCATCGCGCGGTGTTCGAGAACATGCTCGGGCGTGTGGATGGGCGGGTCTATTACAACCTGCTGAACTGGTATCGCGCGCTGGCGCTGTTTCCGGGGTTCAAGGCGAACCGGAAATTCATGGAAGGCATGATGGGCGTCTCGGAGGCGCTGCCGGAGGATATGGCCAGTCGCATCGCCCCGCCCTCGACGAGCGGATGGGAGCGGTTCGTTGATAACCTGAAACTGGTGCGCGTGGGGCTGGGCCTGATCTGGCATGAGGTGCAGATCAAGGGGACGATACGCGAGTTCTACGCACGGCTGAATCAGGCGCTGGCAAAGCCGGACGGCGCGATCGATGCGATGCAGCCGACGGAGCTGGTTGCTGAGTACCGGTTGCTGGAGCGGCAGCTGCTGGCGAAGTGGGATGCGCCGCTGGTCAACGATTTCCTCTGCATGATTGCGTTCGGCGCAGCGCAGAAGTCGATGACCAAGTGGGCGGGCGATGAGGGCGTCGCCTACCTGTCGGCGACCTTGATGGGGCAAGGCGATATTGTTTCGGCGGAACCGGCGAAGATGATCCGGGCTATGGGCGCGATGGTGCGCAGGCGGCCGGAAGTCATCGCTCGGTTGGCGGCCGGGGATCGGACGGCGGTGGACGCGACACCTGAATTGCGGTTGGCGTTCGATCGCTACATCGCGAAGTTCGGCGACCGGTGCACGCAGGAACTGAAGCTTGAGAGCCGGACGCTGCATGAGGATCCCACGCAGGTGCTGATGGCGGTGGCGGCAGCGGCGCCGGCGCGGGGAACGGAGGCTGTTCAGGAGGCGAGGCAGGACCTGCATCGGTTGATACCTGATTTCGGCAAGCGCGTGCTGGCGCGGTGGCTGGTGGACTGGGCGAAGGCGCGGGTGCAGGATCGCGAGAATCTGCGGTTCGAGCGGACGCGGCTGTTCGGGCGGGTGCGGCGCATCTTCCTCGCGCTTGGCGCACGGTTGCGTGCCGCTGGCGTTCTGGAGCAGCAGCGCGATGTGTTCAATCTGACGGTGGAGGAGCTGCTGGGCGCCGTTGAAGGCGCTGGCATCACGCAGGATCTGAAGGCGCTGGTGCGCCTGCGGGCGGCGGAGCATGCGGGGCAGATTGCGCGACCCGATCCGCCGGAGCGGTTCAGCGTTTCGGGCGCGCATGTGACGGGCGTGGCTGGGCTGACGGCGCAGGCGGCTGTCGCTGGCGAGGGCGGCGAGATGCGCAAGGGGCTGGGGTGCTGCAAGGGTGTGGTGACGGCGAAGGTGCGGGTGATCGAGGATCCGCGGGTCGAGGCGTTGGGCGCGGGTGAAATCCTGGTGGCGCGGCATACTGATCCGGGCTGGATCGCGGTGTTCGCCAATGCGGCGGGGGTGATCGCAGAGCGGGGCTCCCTGCTCTCGCATTCGGCCATCGTTGCGCGGGAGATGGGGGTGCCGTGCGTGGTGTCGCTCAAGGGGGTGACGCAGTGGCTGAAGACAGGCGATACGGTGCGGCTGGACGGCGGGGCGGGCACGGTTGAACGGGTGAGCGGGGGGTAGCGATGGCAGAGACCGATATCGCAAAGCGCGCGAGCTTCGACATCATCCGCTACGCGCAGGCGTGGGAGGATGCAGACATCCTGTGCGCGGCGCTTCGGCCAGGACCGAACGATACGGTGGTGTCGATTGCGTCTGCGGGCGACAACGCGCTCGCATTGCTCGCCGAGGGGGCGGAGCGCGTCATCGCGGTGGACCTCAACCCGATGCAGCTGGCGTGCGTGCGGATGCGGATGGCAATGTACCGGACGCACAGCCATGAGAAGTTTCTTGAATTGATGGGGTCGCGGCCATCCGGGCGGCGGCGGCATCTGCTCGAGCATTCCGCGTCGCAGCTTTCGGATGAAGACCAGGCGTTCTGGGCCGCCATCAAGGATGATGTTGCGAAGTATGGCGTGGGGGGCGTGGGCAAGTTCGAGCGATACTTCCGCACCTTCCGCGACTGGGTTCTGCCCTTCGTGCACAACAAGGACACGATCGACGCGCTGCTACGTCCGCGCGACGCCGATGCGCGCGGGGCATTCTACGACAAGAGCTGGAACATCTGGGGCTGGCGTATGCTGGTGAAGGTGTTCTTCTCGCGCTTCGTCATGGGGCGGCTCGGGCGCGACCCCGCGTTCTTCGATCATGTCGAGGGCGGGCCGTCGGCGCAGGTGGCGCGGCTGACGCGCAAGGCGCTTGTCGATCAGGATCCGGCGGCGAATCCGTACCTGCACTGGATCCTCAAGGGCTGCCATGGCGAGGCCTTGCCGCGCGCGCTGGAGCTGGAGCGGTTCGAGACGATCCGCGATCGGCTTGACCGGCTCGAGGTGCGGCTCTGTACGGTGGAGACGCTGGCGGAAGAAGGCGTGAAGGCCGACGCGTTCAACCTCTCGGATATCTTCGAGTACATGTCGCCGGCGGCGCACACGCAGGCTTATGCGAGCATTCTCGCAACAGCGCGGCCGGGGGCGCGGATTGCCTACTGGAACATGATGGCGCCGCGACGTGCGCCCGCGTCGCTGGCTGATCGGGTGACGACGGATGGCCAGCTGGAGGCGAAACTGAAGCCACTGGACAAGGCGTTCTTCTATTCGGACTTCGTGATCGAGACCGTGAAGTGAACGAGGCGCTGCTTCCCAGCTTGGCGAAGATCGCGGGGTCGGTGATCCTGCTGGCGGGCGTGCTGTGGGGCGTGTCAAAGCTGGCGAAGCTGGCGCGTCTTGATCCCGAGGTTGGCCGCAAGCTGGTGCATATCAGCCTGGGCCTTTTCTGCCTGACTTTCCCCTATGTGTTCGATGAGGCGTGGGAGGTCGGTGCAACGTGTGCGCTGGCCTTGCTTGTGTTCGTCGCGGCGCGCGGCGTGGCGCGGACCAGCCTCGGCGGCGGGCTCCATGCGGTCGCGCGCAAGTCTTATGGCGAGTTGCTGTTTGCGATCGCGGTGGCGCTGCTGTTCTGGCTGAAGGACGGGCACTTCATCTCGACGACGATG
Source organism: uncultured Alphaproteobacteria bacterium (assembly GCA_903831485.1). The sequence goes on from CAIKXW010000113.1 coordinate 9,326, forward strand.
CACCAGAAAGCGCCGCCGGGGGACATTCTCTACATCCTTCCGATCCTGGTGCTGACGCTGTGCGATGCGGCGAGCGCGCTGGTTGGCTCGCGCTATGGCCGGCGCGTGTTCGAGGTGGAGGATGGCAAGAAGAGCGTCGAGGGCGTGGTCGCGTTTGCGATGACCGCGTGGCTGCTGTCTCTGATCGCGTTCCTGATGCTGACGGACATCGGGCGCGGCGAGGCTGTGCTGCTGGCCTTCATCACCGCGGTGTTCGGCGCGCTGCTGGAGGCGGCGAGCTGGCGGGGGCTCGACAATCTGTTCATTCCGCTGGGGCTCTACTTCCTGCTGTCGAACCTGCTCTATATGGGTGCACCGGGCCTGACGGCGCTGGCGACGGTGTTCCTGCTGTTGCTGATCGCCCTGCTTCTGGTCACACGGCATCGGCCGGGAGAAGAGCGGCATTTCCTGGCGGTGGGATCGACGCTGTTCTTCTGCATCGCGATCTTTGCGGAGCCGACCAGCATCGTGACGCCGGCGGTGGCGGTGGCGACCTACATTGCCGCCCTCAGCATCCGCAGGCCGGACAGGCCGCCGCATGATGCGCTTAACCTGCTGGTGGTGGTGACGGCGATTGCGTTGCTCTACTTCGTCGTGAGCAATTTCGCGCGCATGGACACGATCCATGGGTTCAATCTTTCCTTCGCCGGACTGGCGGCGGGAATTGCTGCGCGCTTCGCAAGGAATGTGTGGCGAGCGTCAGTGGCTGTCGTGATCGCGTGGGGCGCCATGTCGATCCGCACCTACTGGGCGGAGGGGCAAAGCGAGCCGGCGCTTCTGTTTACGCTGGTCGGGCTATTCGGCATTGTCGGGATCGCGCTGGTCGGATGGTTCCTGCGGCGCCGGGACTATGACCGGCCGTGGCTGGTGCTTGGTGGTGTGTGCATGTTTGTGGGTCTGATCGCCTTGCCGTTATCGCCGCCATGACTGACGCGATCGCAATACCAGGCGCGAGCCTCACCATTTTCCGCGACGCGCCATCCCTGGAGGGGCGGCGCACGGCGGCGCTTGGAGCGTTCGCGTGTGATACGGCGGAAGCGGGCGCGCGGGCGATACGCGAGGCGATCGCGACGCTGAAGGCCGAGGGTTTTGGCGCTGTGCTGGGGCCGATGGATGGGAATACCTGGGGCAAGCATCGGCTGGTCGTCGAGAGTGATGGGCGGGCGCCCTTCCTGATGGAGCCGTCGAATCCGGCGCATTATGTGGAAGCGTTCGAGCAGTCGGGGCTTTCGGTGGTGTCGCGCTATGTGTCGGCGGTTCGGCCTGCCGATGCGGCGGCGGGTGCGTCGGCGGCGCCGGCGGGACTCCGGTTGCGGAATTTTGACCCGGCGCGCGCCGAGCAGGAACTGACACGCGTTCATGCGCTGTCGCTGGAAGCGTTTGCGGACAATCGTTTCTATCAACCCATCGGGCTGGAGCAGTTTCTCGCAAGCTATCGGCCGGTGTTGCCGGCCGTCGACCCGGAGCTTGTGTTGCTGCTTGAGGATGAGGCGGGCGAGCTGAAAGGGTTTCTGTTTGCTGTTCCCAATCTGGTCGAGGGGCCGCAGACGAAGACGGTGATCCTGAAGACGTATGCATCGCGCGCGAGGGGCGGTGGATCGATGATGGCCAATGCGTTTCATGTACGGGCGAAGGCGCGCGGGTTTGTGGATGTGATCCATGCGCTGATGCATGAGAGCAATCTCTCGGCGACGCATAGCGACAGGACGGGCAGCAAGGTGTTCCGGCGTTATGCGCTGTGGGGCGGGCTGCTTTGAATCTCGTCGAGACGTTTCTCGCGCAGGCGGCGGCGCGGCCGGATGTGGCGGCGATCATTGCTGCGGATGGGCGGGTGACGAGCTATGCGCAGCTGGCGCGGGCGTCGGCGGTGCGGGCGTTGGCGTATGCGCGTGCGGGCGTTGGCGCGGGTGATGTCGTGCTGATCGCGCGAGGTGTTTCGGTCGAGCTCTACGAGACCTTGCTGGCGATGTTCCGGCTCGGTGCGGTTGCGATGTTTCCGGAGCCCGCGGCGGGGCTGAAGGGGCTGCGTGTCGCGGTGGACATGGTGAGGCCCAGGACAATCGCGACGATAGGTATCGGGCATGTGGTGCGGATGCTGTTTCCGGAATTGCAGCGGCTGAAGCCGCTGCCGGATTTCGATGACGATGCGGTGGCTGGTGATCCGCTGGCGCATCTGCCGGGGGATGCGCCTGCCCTGATCACGTTCACGTCCGGATCGACGGGGCGGCCGAAGGGGATCGTGCGCTCGGCGGACTTCCTGATGCTGCAGCATCGGCTACTGGAAGACCTGCGGCGGACGAAGCCGGGCGATGTGGATCTGATCTCGTTGCCGGTGTTCATCCTGTCAAACCTCGCGGCGGGGGCGACGAGCGTTATCCCGGCGGGCAAGCTGACGCGGCCTGCAATGCTGGATGGCGGGAAGCTGCGCGAGCAGATCGTGCGGCATCGCGTGAACAGGATTGTTGCGCCGCCGGCCGTGGTATCGCGCATTGTTGAGGGCGCGGCGCCGATGGCGCAGCTGGAAGCGATCTTCACGGGCGGCGGGCCGGTCTATCCCAACCTGCTCCGCGCCGTCGCGAAGGCTGCGCCAGATGCGGCGATCCATGCGGTGTATGGATCGACGGAGGCGGAGCCGATTGCGCATCTGGAGCTGAAAGACGTGGCGGAGGCAGACTGGCGCGCGATGGCCGAGGGCGCCGGGCTGCTGGCGGGCAAGCCCATCGTCGAGATTGCTGTCGAGCTGCGCGACCATGAAGTGTTCGTGGCGGGCGCGCATGTGAATCGCGGCTATCTCGATCCGGCGGATGACGTCTCAACCAAGTCGGTGCGCGATGGCGTGCTGTGGCATCGCACGGGCGATGCTGCGCGCATTGATGAGCTGGGACGGCTGTGGCTGCTGGGACGACGCCAGGCGGCCAGTGGCGGGTTGTTCCCGTTTGCGGTGGAAACGGCGGCGTTGAGCTGGCCGGGCGTTCGGCAGGCGGCGCTGCTGGCGGGCGACGGGCGCGCGCGGCTCGCGCTGGCGGGTGACGGATTGAATGCGGCAGACATGTCAGCGCGCGCGAAGATGCTGGGCGATATCGCGGTCGTGCTGGTGAAGGAGGTGCCGATGGACAGGCGGCATAATTCGAAAGCGGACTATGCGCGGCTGGGGAAGATGCTGGCGTGACGGGGCGCGCACCGATGAATGCGGCGGATCGGGTGCGTGCTGGGTTGGCGTGGGGCTTCGTGTTCGGCTGCGTGTCGCACTTTGGCTGGCTGTGGTTGAATGGCAGCCTGCTCTATCACGGACCTGCGCCTGAATGGGCCGTGTGGTTCTGGTTTGGCGTCTGCGCGGTGGACCTGGTCGTGTTCTGGCTGATGCTGGCGCATCCGCGTGGAGGCGTTGCGCTGGGTGTGGCGACGATGGCGACGACGCTGGCCGTCAACTGGACGCAGTTTCCGACATTCGAGTACGGCTTCAACTGGGTGCTGATCGGCCTGACGGTCTTTGGCGTGATCGTGTTCGTCACCGCGCCATGGCTGTGGCGCGCGTCGCGGTGGCGGTTCAGCTTGACGTCTTGAGGATGAAGCGGCGGTTGAGTGGCTGAACGGGGCGCGCATTCATGGGAAAGAGCTGGGCGAAGGCGGCGAGCTGACTGGGCGAGGCCGTGATCGGTGTCGACATGACCGTCCAGTGCACAGTCTCAGAGCAAGGCGGCGTCGTGAGCGAGCCTTCGTAGCGATAGAGGCTGGAGTCCTTCGGGAGGAAGGCGTCCAGATTGATCTGGCCGGCGGCTTCGGCTGTCCCCTCCTTCGCAGGCGCCACTGCCCAGATGGGGTTGAGCGACGGATTGACCGCGCCACCGTCGACCATGACGCCGATCACGGCGAGGTCTCCGTCGGGGGCGGCATGGACGAAGTGGATTTCGAGCGGAAAGGACTTGCCGTCGATTGTGTGTTCGGACGGGTGGTGGAAGTGGAACTGCTTGAGGGCGTAGTCCTTGCCGGCGAGCTGAAGGCTGCCCGGGCTCGTGACATTGACCTGGAGCGTGTGGCCGTTGTTGACGACTTGTGCGCCGTTCGCCGGCGACCAGCGCGCGGCGGGGGCCGCGACACTGGCGGTCAGCGGGTTTGTAAGGTCGATGGGCGATTGCTGGCCGCCGATGGCGCAGGGCTTGTTCTCGGGGGCGAGCTCGCCCCAATGGCTGGGTCCGCCCTCGCCGGCATAGCTCCAGTGGGATTTGTGAGACACGGCCTTGGTGTCGGAAACGTCGGACGCGGCAGGCGCTGGGCTCGCGTGATCTTCAGCAGGAGGCGCGGAGAAGGCAGCGGTCACACCCGCCATGGCGAGGGCGCTGAGGAGGAGCGATGCGCGGATTGAGACTGTCATGACGAAAGATGTTGCGCCTACATGGCTATCAAAGGGTTAAGGACCGGGCGGGGCGCCTTAACCTGTCCTGTCGCCCGGCCTATGGTCGGTTGATGGCCGACGATCCCAAACCGCCCAGCCTGTTGCCGGCCCGCTTCGCCGACTGGTTCGCCACGCGTGGCTGGAACCTGCGTCCGCACCAGGCGGACCTGATCGACGCAGCGCGGCGGGGGCAAGGCGGGCTGGTGATCGCGCCGACCGGCGGGGGCAAGACGCTGGCGGGGTTCCTGCCAAGCCTGATCGAGCTCGCGGAGACGCCGCCGCGCGTGCATCCGGCGCTGCATACACTTTATGTGTCGCCGCTGAAGGCGCTGGCAACCGACGTGGCGCGCAATCTTGGGCGGCCTGTCGAGGACATGCAGCTCGACATCTCGATGGACACACGAACGGGCGATACGCCCGCCTCGCGACGGCAACGGCAGCGGGCGAAGCCGCCGGATATCCTGCTGACGACGCCGGAGCAGCTGGCGTTGCTGGTGGCGTCGGAACACGCGCAGCGGTTCTTCTGTGATCTTCGCGCGGTGATCGTCGACGAGGTGCATGCGATCGCCAACACCAAGCGGGGCGACCTGCTCGCGCTTGGGCTTGCGACGCTGCGGGTGTGGGCGCCGGCCGCGCGGCATATCGGGCTGTCCGCGACGGTACGCGATCCGGAGGCGCTGTCGCGCTGGCTGGGGCCGGACACGCCGATCATCCGGCACATGGGTGGCGCCCAGGCGAATATCAGCGTTCTGGATTCGGAAGCCCGCATTCCGTGGTCAGGGCATTCGGGGCGGCACAACATTCGCGAGGTGTATGACGCGATCAAGGGCGCGCAGATGTCGCTTGTGTTCGTCAACACGCGCAGCCAGGCGGAGATGACGTTTCAGGAGCTGTGGCGAGTCAACGAAGACGGGCTGCCGATCGCCCTGCACCATGGCTCGCTTGATCTGGAGCAGCGCAAGCGCGTCGAGGCGGCGATGGCGGCGGGCAAGCTGAAAGCGGTGGTTTGCACATCCACGCTCGACCTTGGGATCGACTGGGGCGACGTTGATCTGGTTGTGCAGATGGGCGCGCCGAAGGGATCGTCGCGCTTGATCCAGCGGATCGGTCGTTCGAACCACCGGATGGACGAGCCGAGCCGCGCGCTTCTGGCGCCGAGCAACCGGTTCGAGGTGCTTGAGTGTCGCGCCGCGGTGGACGCGGTCGCGGCAGGCGAGCTGGATGGCGGCGGGCCGCGGCGGGGCGGGCTCGACGTGCTGGCGCAGCATGTGATGGCGAGGGCTTGCGGCGAAGGTTTCGATGCGGTGCGGCTGTACGATGAAGTGCGTCTGGCGGCGCCGTATGCAGATCTAGCGTGGGAGACGTGGGAGCGCGTGGTCGATCTGGTGGCGACGGGCGGCTATGCGCTGAAGACCTATGATCGATTCCGGCGGATCGTGCGGTTTCCCGACAATGTCTGGCGCGCGCGCAA
>CAIKXW010000114.1 GCA_903831485.1 uncultured Alphaproteobacteria bacterium
GCGGCGGTTTCGCGCGTGCGCTTCAGCGGGCCGGAGCGGGCGGTGGCGAACGGGGTTCCGGCAAAGTGGCGGGCGAGGGATTGAGCCTGTGTTCTCCCGGAGGTTGAAAGCGGCAGGTCGGTGCGACCGCCCACGCGGGTGACGATGTCGCCCTTGTCGAACGTATTGCCATGGCGGACGATGAAGATACGCGTTTCCATGATGTTCATGGCCCGGATTTAGAGTGTCGGGTTACTTGCCACGTCCGGGGACGGGGTGAAACAGCGCCTGCAGGGTTTCGACGCATGACACCGGAAAGCCAGGAAAGATTCATTCTCCGCGCCTCGTGCCGCGACGCGATCGGGATTGTGGCCGAAGTGGCGGGCTTTCTTGCAGAGCGGCGGCTGTTCATCGCGGAGACCGCGAATTTCGGGGATGCGGCGTCGGGCCTGTTCTTCATGCGCCTGCTGTTCGCACCGACGATGCCGGGCTTCACGCTGGCGAAGTTCAAGGCCGAGTTCGGCGTGATCGCCGACAGATGGAGCATGGACTGGGAGGTGATCGACGCGCGGGCGAAGCCGAACGTGCTGATCCTCGTCTCGACGGCGGATCATTGCCTCAATGACCTGCTCTATCGCCAGCGCATCGGCTCGCTGCACATGAACGTGCCGGCGATCGTGTCAAATCACCTGACCTGCGCCTGGCTCGCGGACCGGAACAGCATTCCCTATTATCACCTGCCGATCGACCGGGACGGCAAGGAGACAACGGAGGCGCGGATACTTGAGCTGGTCGAATCGCAGAGGATCGATCTCGTCGTGCTAGCGCGTTACATGCAGATCCTCTCGTCCGAGATGAGCGCGAAGCTGGCCGGCAAGTGCATCAACATCCACCACTCCTTCCTGCCGGGCTTCAAGGGCGCAAAGCCCTACACGCAGGCCTTCAATCGCGGCGTGAAACTGATCGGGGCGACGGCGCACTATGTGACCAGCGATCTCGACGAGGGCCCGATCATCGCACAGGCGGTCGAGCCGACGACGCATGTGGACCAGCCCGATGTGATGACCGCGAAGGGGCGCGACACCGAGGCGCGCGTGCTGGCGCGCGCGGTGAAGCTACACCTTGAGGGGCGGATCTTCCTCAATGGCGGGCGGACGGTGGTGTTCGAATAGCTGCCAGGCCTCAGTGCTGGAGCGGTATCCAGCTGCCGTGCGCACCGTAGGGCACACGTTCGGGCAGATGGATGATCGCAACCGGCGGGCCGCCGAAATTCTGGGCGTCCACGATCACGAATCTTGACTGCCCGCTCGCCTCGTCGTGGCAGATCGTCATCACCCAGCCTTCATCCTCGCCCGCCCCGACCTGCACAAAGACCGGCTCACCGCCCCGCACAGTCTGTCCGAGGTCGTGCGTGGCGCGCGAGCCATCGCGCAGATCGTACTTGAAGAGCTGCGGGCCATAGATCGGCTCCTCGGAGTTACCTTCGCCAGCAAGCGACATGAGATAGCAAAAGCGCGCCTTGAGGCCGACGCGGCTTTCGTTGACGCGCCCGAAATCGCCGGGCCGGTCGTCGATCTGGTCTTCCGACACGGTTCCTGCGTCGAGATCGATCGTCCAGCGCCAGAGCCGCGCCACGTTCGAGTAATCGTTCGAATCGGCTCCGAAGGCGGACCTCATCTTCGAAACGTGCATGATGATGCGATTGCCGTCCTCGTACGCATTGACCGTATGAAAGACATAGCAGGGGTCGATCGGGAACCAGCGCAAGTCCTTGCTCGCGCCATTGCGCGGCATCACGCCGAGGCGCGCGCCGGCGGACGTGTCGAACTGATAGGGCATGCCCGTGGCGATCAGCTTCGGTTTGAACAGAAGCGGCAGATCCATGAACACCACATGGTTCCGGGTGATGCTGAAATCATGCATCATCACCTTGTTCGGAATGTCGATCCCCTCGATCTGCTTCAGCACGCCATCAGCTCCCACACGGATATAGTGGAGGAAAGGCGGGGCAGAGGCGAAGTAGGAGAAGGCAAGCAGCTCGCCCGTCTCCGGACATACTTTGGGATGCGCCGTCATCGAGCAGGTGAGCGCGCCGCCATAATTCTGAACGCCGACAGTGTTGAGGTCCTGGTCGATCTGCCAGGGCCACGAAGCCTCGTTGAGGCACAGGATCTGCTTGCCATGCAGGGCCACGTGCGTGTTCGCGGCGCCGCGCACGAGTTCACGCGGCGCTGTTGGCGGACGCTCAACGGGGTCGGTGATGTTGGGGGTCTGAACGAACCGGTTGCGATGCCATTCCGCCTTGCCGTTGCGCAGGCGAATGCCGTGCACCATGCCGTCGCCGAGAAA
>CAIKXW010000115.1 GCA_903831485.1 uncultured Alphaproteobacteria bacterium
CGCCCCGACGTCGAAGGCTCCGCCGACATCGTGGAAGAACTGATCCGCATCGAAGGCTACGACAAACTGCCGGACGAAAAACTTCCAGCGCCTGCGACGCTCGGCGTTGTGGTCACGCCGCTGCAGAACCGCGTGCGCACGAGCCGCCGCGTTCTCGCAGCGCGTGGCTTCCTCGAAACCGTGACGTGGTCCTTCATGCACCACGAGACGGCCGCTCTGATGATCGGCGGCTCAAACAACCTGCAGGCAGCCCTCACCGTCGACAATCCGATCGCCTCCGATCTCGACTACATGCGCCCCTCCATGCTGGCCAACCTCGCGCAAGCCGCCCAGCGCAATGCGGATCACGGCGCCGACGATGTCCGCCTGTTCGAAGCCGGCCCCGTGTATCCGGGCGACAAGCCGGCCGACCAGCGGATGCACGTTGCCGCCGTCGTGAAGACCGCAAGAGCGCGCGACTGGCAAGGCCTGCCCGCCCCCTACAACGCCTTCTCCGCCAAGGCAGATCTCTTCGCGCTTCTGCAATCGCTCGACCAGTCGCCCGACAAGTTCCAGATCGGCCCGGTCGACGCGCCCTACTGGCATCCCGGCCGCGCAGGCACGCTGCGCCTCGGGCCAAAGCAGGTCATCGCCACGTTCGGCGAACTCCACCCCGGCTTCCTGAAACAACTGCATGTGGACGGCCCGGTCATCGCCATCGAACTCGCGCTCGACGCCCTGCCCGTTGCGAAGGCCAAGCCAACCAAGACGCGCGCCGTCCTCGACAAGGCCGACCAGACGCCCGTACGCCGCGACTTCGCTTTCTTGGTCGAGGAGAAGATCGCAGCCGCGGACATTACTCGCGCCGCCCTGAAGGCCGACCCGAAGCTGATCACCGCCGCCCGCATCTTCGACGTCTATCGCGGCGCCAGCATCGGTGACGGCAAGAAATCCGTGGCGATCGAGGTCACGCTGCAACCACGCGGCTCAGCGATGAAAGACGAAGAGATCGAGGCGATTTCGCAATCCATCGTGAAGGCGGTCGCAAAGGCAACCGGCGCCAGCCTGCGCGGCTGAAGCGCAGGTCAGGGCCGGCCTGGTTCAAGCCGCGTCTTTGAGCTCCGCCTTCACCCGCTCCGCCAGCTGCTTGAGCGTGAATGGCTTGGGCAGGAAGGAGATGGCGCGGTCGTCTTCAAGCGTCTTGGCGAGGTCGCGCTCGGCATATCCCGAGATGAACATCACGCGTGTCTTGGTCAGCCATGGCCGCGCTTCACGCAACAGAGCTGGCCCGTCCATGCCGGGCATCACCACGTCGGAGATCAGCAGGTCGATCGTTCCCGCCTGCTGCTTGATGATCTCCAGCGCCTGTTCGCCATCGCACGCTTCGACCACCTGGTAGCCGAACGACTGCAGCAGCTGCGCTGCGATGCCGCGAACGCCATCCTCGTCCTCGACCAGCAGGATGCTGCCGCGGCCGGCGAGATCGCCGCCATTGCGAGACGCACTTGGGACTTCCGCAACCGGCGCAGCCATCGGCGTATCGAGCATCGACTCAGGCGCCGATTCTTCCACCACGCCCGTCCAGGCCGGCAGGAAGATCTTGAACGTGGTGCCGCGTCCGACTTTGGAGACAGGATAGATGAAGCCGCCAAGCTGCTTGACGATGCCATAGCAGGTCGCAAGGCCAAGGCCCGTACCCTTGCCTTCGGCCTTCGTCGTGAAGAACGGCTCGAAGATCTTCTCGAGGATTTCCGGCGGAATCCCGCCGCCATCGTCCACCACCTCGATCAGCGCATAGTCGCCATCGGTAACATGGATGAACCCATCTTTGCGCGCCGCCGCCGCATCCGACCGCGACGTACGAATCAGCAGGCGCCCGCCGCCGCTCCTCTCGACCATGGCGTCGCGCGCGTTGGTGCAGAGATTGGTGACCACCGTCTCCAGCTGACCCTTGTCGGCCTTGATGCGCGGCAGGTCGCGGCCGTGCACGATGTCCAGCTTGATGCGCTCATCGATGATGTCACGCAGCAGCGTGTAGTAATCCGACAGCGCGTCGGTGACGTCGAACACCTCCGGCACGAAAGTCTGCTGGCGCGTGAAAGCCAGCATGGTGCGGATCAGCTGCGAGCCGCGCGCCGCGAACTCGTTGATCGACTTGAGCTCGTAGAAGGTGGGATCGCCCGGAGGATGGCGGATCTCAAGCTTGTTCACGTTGAGGATGATGCCAAGCAGCATGTTGTTGAACTCATGCGCGAGCCCGCCCGCCATGTTGCCCAGCGCCTGCAGCTTCTCGCCCTGCGCCAGCCGCTTCTCGAGGTCGCGCTTCTCGGTGGTGTCGATGACGTAGGCTGCCGCAGGCCTGCCCCGCCGATCCAGCATCACGAACACATCGGCCGAACGGTCCTTGCTGCCCGCGAGCTTGAAGGTGCGTGCGCCATCCAGCGCCTTGGACAGTTCCTCGGCCAGCGCTGCCGTGCCCTGATCGGCAACGAAGAGATCAGCAAAGCGTGTTCCCGGCTGCGCGCGGCCGCCGGTCATCTCGACCAGCGCGCGGTTCGCATCCAGCATCACAGCGCTTTCGACGCCCTCCCCGTCGAGCCGCACAATGCCCAGGGGCGCATCGGTGAACATGGCGTCGTCGATGCGGCTCGCTGCGGCGCGTTCTTCCGCGCTGCCCGTCGCAGCAGGCGAGGGTCCCGTGCGCCGCACGTGCTGTTCCGAAGCATTCGCCACATAGACGATCGAGCGGGTCAGCGCGTCGCTGCCCTTGCCGGCCCATGTGGTGATCAGCGTCGCCGCCGTCTCCACACCGTCGCGCGCGCGCAGGATCACTTCGGCGCGCTGGCTCGACTGGCCGCGCACTTCGCGCTTCACCAGCTTCAGGCCTTCCGGCCGCATGATGTCTTCAAGCCGCAGCGCATGCTCGCCATCCGGCAGACCCAGCATCTGGCGCAAAGTCTGGTTGATGTAGACGACACGGTTGTCGCGGCGCGCCGAGAAGAAGCCGACCGGCGCATCTTCAACATACAGCGCGCGCGCATCGACGGACCCGCCCGCGACCACGCTTGCAGTCTCGATCTTACGCAGGCGCCACAGCGAGCGCGTCTTGCCCAGCGGCGCGACGCTCGCCTCGAACTGCGTCGGGGTAAGGCTGTCGCCGAAGAGCAGCGCCGGCAGAAGTTCGGTGCGGGCAACGCCAGTCTTCGCGGCCTTCGACAAGCGATAGATTGGCGCCGCCATGCCGGGGTTCGACGAGAACAGCCGGTCGACCGACGGAGCATGCGCGCTGTCGCCGACTTCGTGCGCCAGCTGCGCCAGTTCCTGGTAAGCCTGGTTCGCGGCAACGCTCGCCCCGCCTCTGTCCGAGATCAATGCGGGTTCGTTCAGCGCCTCCAGCCAGACGTGCCGCCGTGTCGACTGCGCCGCCGCTTCGGCCGCACCGCGTTCGGGGAACACGCCCAGCTTCCGCCCGGCGCCGCGCACGGCCCAGAGCACGAGCACAAGCGTCATGGCCGCCAGCGCGATGACCAGCACGGCGCCCGAGGGACCCACCGCATCCTGCCATGTCAGCGCCATGCCGGCGGCTCCACCCGCGATCACCAGCGCCGACCAGAAGCCAAGCTGGATCCAGTCGAAGCCCTTGGCGGCCGCTGTCGCCGGGGTCTCGATGGTCTCGTAAGCGAGCGGTTCGTTCGCATCAGCCATGGGCGGAATTCCGTTTCTAGGTCGGGCGATCGGCAAGTGGGCGGGAGCCCCGAAGCCCATCAGCCCCGGGTAGGTTAACGATTTGAGTCTGCACGTGAATCTGACGCATTGGCCACCTTGCGGCTACCGGAAAATCGCGAGTCAAAACAAGGCTGCGGCGGGCCGCGGCGGTGGCGGACATCAGCGCTTCCTCCCCTTCGCGGTGTTCATGACGAAGCCGATCACCTTGGCCACCGCTTCGAAATGCTCGCGCGGCACCGTTTCCTCGATCTCGACGGTTGCGAACAGCGCGCGGGCAAGCGGCACGTTCTCGACGATCGGAATGCCGTGCTCCTTGGCCTTCTCGCGGATGCGCAGCGCCACCTCGTCGGCGCCCTTGGCCATGCAGACCGGCGCCGCATCGACCTCGGGGTCGTAGCGCAGCGCAACCGAATAGTGCGTCGGGTTGGTGATCACGACAGTCGACTTCGGCACGTTCTGCATCATGCGCTTGCGCGAGCGCTCGAGCCGGATCTGGCGCAGGCGCGCGCGAATATAGGGGTCGCCTTCCTGCTGCTTGACCTCGTCGCGGACTTCCTGGCGCGACATCCGCATGCGCTTCATGAAGTCGAAGCGCTGGTAGGTGTAGTCGATCGCCGCGATGATGCCGATGACGACGATCGCGGCGAGCAGCAGGCGTCCCGCGATCACCTGCGTCATCAGCAGCAGGCCTTCAGGATCCAGCCTGCCGGATTCCGAAATCGCAGCAGCTTCGGGCCAGACGGCGTACATCATCGCCGCCGTCATGGCTCCCATCTTCAGGAACGACTTCAGCAGGTTCATCCAACCCTGCATGCCGAACATCCGCTGCAGTCCCTTCAGCGGCGACAGCTTGGAAAGTTCCGGCTTCATCTTCTCGCCGGTCCACAGCGGGCGGTGCTGGATCACATGGCCGAGCACGCTGGCGACCGCGATCACCGAGAAGATGATGCCCAGCGGCAGCGCCAGCGACATCAGCAGCGCGCCGAGCAATTGCTGCGCGCCGCCATCGGTCAGCTTGAAGGCGTGAGGATGGTCCATGATCCGCACCAGCGGATCAGCGATCATCGCCGCCAGCGGCCCCGCCGCAGACATGATCCCGGCCGTCGCGAGGAACAGAAACCAGATCGGGACATCGAGGCTCTTGACGATGTCGCCCTTCTGGCGCGCGTCCTCAAGCTTCTTCTGTGTCGGCTCTTCTGTCTTCTGGCTGTCATCCTGCTCGTCGGCCATGGCGCGCCCCTATCGCACCGTGAAGACGCGCATCTGCGTCTCCATCGCCTCGAGCCAGATCATCAAACCGCCGCCCAGCCCCAGCGCGATCACCGCGAGACTGAGGATGATCGACAGCGGCATCGCCGTCATGAACACCTGCACCTGCGGGATGAGCCGCGAGACCATGCCGAGCGCGATGTTGAAGATCAGCGAGAAGATCAGCACCGGCGCCGCGATCTGGATGCCGAGCCTGAACGAGTTCGACACCGCATCGATCATGAAGCTCGAAGCGTCCCCGATCGGCGGAAAGGCTCCGGGTGGAAAAATCTGGTAGCTGTCGGCCGCAGCTTCCAGCATCACGCGATGCAGTCCCGCCGACATGATCAGCAGCAGGCCCATCAGCGAGAAGAAGCCGGAGAAGATCGCCGCCGGCTGGCTGGCGATCGGGTCAACCTGCTGCGCAAAGCCGAGACCCGAGGCGAGACCCACGGTCGCGCCCGCCACCTGCAGCGCGCTCATCATCAGGCGCGCGCCCAGCCCGAGGATCAGGCCGATGACGATTTCGAAGATGATCAGCGGGATCGCCATGATGATGTCCGCCGGCGGTTGCGGCGCGCTTCCCGCCAGCGCTGGGGCGAGGGTCGCGGTCACAAGGAGCGCCATCCCCAGCCGCATCATCGGCGGCATCGCCTGCTCGCCCCACACCGGCGCCACCATCAGCACGGCGCCAAGC
>CAIKXW010000116.1 GCA_903831485.1 uncultured Alphaproteobacteria bacterium
CCAGGCACCATCGACACCGGCCTGTCGAAACCCTTCCAGACGGGCGTCAAGCTAGACAAGCTCTTCTCCCCGGCGCAGGCCGCCGGCCAGCTGCTCCACCTGCTCGACACGCTTACCCCTTCCCAGTCAGGGCGATTGTTCACCTGGGACGGGCAGGAAATCGCACCATGACCTGCGCCGCATCGGCCCATCGACGGCGCCCCTCACAACAGCCTATGAAGGACGGCAGATGAGCGATTCCTCGAAACCTCCGGTCCCCGTTTCCGCCGAACCCGTGTCGGCCCGCATCCGCGCGCGCATCGTCAAGGCGAAGCGACGGTTCCACGCCAACGACAACATCTCCACCTTCATCGAGCCGGGCGAACTCGAAGCCCTGCAGGCCGAAGTCGAGGGCAAGCTCAGGGGCGTGCTCGAAAGCCTCGTGATCGACACCACGAGCGACCACAACACGCGCGACACCGCCAAGCGCGTCGCAAAGATGTATCTCAACGAAGTCTTCCAGGGCCGCTACCACCCCGCCCCGCCGGTCACCGAGTTTCCCAACGCGGCGATGCTGAACGAGCTGATGATCGTCGGCCCGATCACCGTGCGCTCCGCCTGCAGCCACCACCTCTGCCCCATCATGGGCCGGCTCTGGATCGGCCTGATGCCGAACGAGCACTCAAACCTCATCGGCCTGTCGAAGTACTCGCGTCTCGCCGAATGGATCATGTCGCGCCCGCAGATCCAGGAAGAAGCAATCACCCAGATGGCCGAACTCCTGATCGACAAGGTGCGCCCCGATGGCCTCGCCGTGGTGATGGAGGCGGATCACTTCTGCATGCACTGGCGCGGGGTGAAGGACAACGAGACCAAGATGATCAATTCGGTGATGCGCGGCTCCTTCCTCAAGGACCCTGCGCTGCGTCGCGAATTCCTTTCCCTGCTCAACCTGAAAGCCTGACCGTCATGCTCGTCCGCTGCCTCTACGCCAGCCGCGCCGCCGCCGGGACCAGCGCCGCCATCCTTGATGACATCCTCGTCCAGTCGCGCCGCAACAATCCGGCCAACGGCATCACCGGCATGCTGTGCGTCTCGAACAACGTCTTCATCCAGGTCCTGGAAGGCGGACGCGATGAAGTCTGCGATCTCTACCACGCCATCGTGCGCGACACGCGCCACGAGCAGCTCCGACTTCTTGCCTATGAAGAGATCACGGAGCGGCGCTTCGGCGGCTGGACGATGGGCCAGGTCAACCTCGCCAAGGTCAACCCCAGCCAGCTCCTGAAATACTTCAAGCGCGCCGAACTCGACCCCTTCGACGCCTCAGGCTCCGCCACCCTGTCGCTGCTGTCCGAACTGGTCGCCTCCGCCTCGCTGATCGGGCGGGGAGACTAGCCTCTACCCCCTGAGGCACCACTCCAGGATCGCCTTCTGCGCGTGCAGACGGTTCTCCGCCTCGTCGAACACCAGCGACTGCGGGCCGTCGATCACCTCGCCGTCCACCTCCTCACCGCGATGCGCCGGCAGGCAATGCAGGAACATCGCCCCGCCATTGGCGCGCCGCATCAAGTCCCCGCTGACCTTGAACGGCGCAAGATCCTGCAGGCGCTTGTCAGCATCGCGATCGCCCATCGAGACAAACGTGTCGGCCACCACGACATCTGCTCCGGCCACCGCCTTCGCCGCATCGCTGAACAGATCGATGCGCCCCTGCTCGGCGCGCGCGCGATCCACATCCGCAGCGTTCGGCTCATACCCGGCAGGCGTCCCCACCGCGAGCGAGAAGCCGAATTTCGGCGCCGCATGGATGAAGCTTGCCGCAACATTGTTGCCATCGCCGACCCACGCAATGCGCGCGCCCTTCAGGTTCAGCCCGGCCTCTTCCAGCGTCTGCAGGTCCGCCATGATCTGGCAGGGATGAGACTTGTCCGTCAGCCCGTTGATCACTGGCACGCTGGCCGCCGCTGCGAAAGCCTCGACATCACCATGGCGGTTGGCCCGCATCATCACCGCATCGACATAGCGCGACAGAACCTGCGCCGTGTCCTCGATCGACTCGCCGCGGCTTATCTGGGAGTCCGACGCCGAGATGATCAGCGACGTGCCCCCAAGCTGGCGTATCGCCATGTCGAATGACACACGCGTCCGCGTCGAGTTCTTCTCGAAAATCATCGCCAGCGTATGCCCGCTGAGCGGCGCATCCTTGTCCGGCGTCCCCTTCGGCATGCCAGCCCGCGCCGCCTTGCGCGACTTGGCGTTGTCCAGGATCGACCTCAGCTCGCCGGCCGGTATCGGCCAGAGATCCAGGAAGTGGTTCATGATCCCGCAGCCGTCATCATGCTGGCGAACTGCTGGTCGATGATGTCGATCGCCTCGCGCACATCGTCTTCGGTCACCACCAGCGGCGGCGCAAGGCGCAGCGTGTTGTTGCCCGCCGTGCCGACCAGAAGCCCGCGCTCGGACAGCTTGGCGCGCAGCGGAATCGGATCGTCCTTCATGCGCAGCCCGCGCAGCAGGCCCGACCCGGTCACGTCGAGCACCAGCTCCGGATAACGCCCTTTCAGGCTTTCCATCCCCTGCTGCATCGTGCCTGCCACGCGGCGCACCTGCTCGAAGAAACCTTCACCCGTCATCACGTCGAGCACGGCATTGCCCACCGCCATCGCCAGCGGGCCGCCGCCGAATGTCGTGCCGTGCACGCCCTTGGCCATGCCGGAGGCTGCCTCCTCCGTCGCGAGGATCATCCCCATCGGGAAGCCGCCGCCAATGCCCTTCGCCGCCGCGAGAATATCCGGCTCCGCGCCCGCCACCCACTGGTGATGGAACAGCTTGCCCGTCCGCCCGCCGCCGCACTGGATCTCGTCATAGATCAGCAGGACGCCATGCTCGGTGCAGAGATCGCGCAAGCCCTTCAGGCACTGGTCCGGTACAGCGCGCACGCCGCCCTCGCCCTGCACCGGCTCGATGATCACCGCCGCAAGGTCAGGCGCCTTGATCGCCTGCTTCAGCGCTTCATGATCGCCGAACGGGATCGAGCGGAAGCCCTGCAGACGCGGACCGAAGCCCTCGCGATACTTCTCCTGCGCGCCCGCGCTGATGCCGCCCAGCGTGCGCCCGTGGAACGATCCCTCGAACGACAGGATGCCGATCCGCTCCGGCGCGCCCTTCGCCCAGTGATAGCGCCGCGCGATCTTGATGCAGCCCTCGATCGATTCCGCGCCCGAGTTCGTGAAGAACGCATAGTCGGCGAATGTCAGGTCGACATAGCGCTGCGCCAGCCGCTCCTGCCCCGGTACGCGAAACATGTTCGAGGTGTGCCACAGCGTGTTGGCCTGGTCGGTCAACGCCTTGACCAGGACCGGGTTGCAATGCCCCAGCGAGGTCACCGCAATGCCGGCTATGAAATCGAGATAGGCCTTCCCCTTGTCGTCATACATGCGCACGCCCTCGCCTCGCACGAAAACGACCGGGCTCGGGCCGTAGACGGGAAGCACTGCGTTCGACATGGGCGTATCTCCTTGAGTGACGCCGGCGGTGGGAAAGAGAACTCCAGACCTTGTTCAAGGGCCATTTCGGAAAGCGCGCTCATGCGGCGCGCCGCCCGTTATGTCAATGAAAATGCGTTGTTTTGGGGCCCGGCCTACGGAACGCCGGACGGTCTGCCCGGCTCTTTGCCTAACCATCGACAATCCCAACGAAGAACCCGAGGGCCTGGGCGGGATCCCAGCGTTCCGCCGAACTCAATCCGGCGGCGGTTTTGGGGGGAAAACGATGGTTCGCGTTTGGGGAAGCCGAACGACGAACTCCAACCCGATCACCCACTTCCGCAGATGATTTGGGGGAAACGCTCGCGCCAAATCAGCGGGCGTATTTGCGACCGTAGAATCGCGCCCATGACCGTCAAGCAAAACCACGACGCACATGACAGGGGCGAGACCCCAAGCTGGGCCTGGCCGGTCCACGCATTTGTCGCGAGGCTCACAACCTTGCCCGGCTATATCACGCGCTTCAAAAGCGCCCGCCGCTCCAAGCCTGACTGGCGCGATAGCTGGCCAGACCTCATCCACTCCGAATGGCTCCGCGATCAACTCATCGCGAAAGGCGTGGCGCAGCTTCTCGCAGGCGACCCCCTCCACCTCGACGACACAAAGATCCAGCTAACGCCGCCCGCCACCTATGGCGGCCCGTGCCCGCGTTCACCCTTTGACATGAACCGCCGCTTCATCGCGCTGGCCGGCTGGGCGGCTGATCCGGAGGCGATCATCCGCGAGCGCTTCAAGCGCCTCTCGCGTATTTTCCTCGCTGCCCATGGTTCGACGGACGCGCTTCGCGCTGCTCACCATGAGGCGGTGGGTGCGTCGGCGTCCAAGGTAGCCGCTGCCCAAGTAGCCCTCGTGGTGTGAGCAGCGACCGAAGGGAGCGTCCGTCGAACCATTAGGGCGGGCTCACAAGCGCGCGCGGCCCGCCCCATACCCTCGCGTCAAACCACCTGCAGACCTCAGCGCTTGCGCGGCTGAGAACGCCCGCCCTTGACCTCCACCCAAGCCACGCCATGCTCCCCCCATGAAAAACCTGACCCAGCGCATCGACGCAGCCCTTGCCTCCGCCCTCAACGAGAAACGCATCGTCGGCGCCGTGATCGCCGTGATGAAGGATGGCGAACTCACCCACTTCAAGCCCTACGGCCTCGCCAACCGCGAACAGGGAAAGCCGATGACGGAAGACGCTATCTTCCGCCTCGCCTCGATCTCCAAGCCAATTGTCACCGCCGCAGCCATGCGCATGATCGAACTCGGCAAGTTCGCACTCGACACCCCCGTCACCGACTTCCTGCCCGACTTCAAGCCGAAGGCGCCGGACGGCTCAACCCCCGCCATCACCATCCGCCATCTGCTCACCCACACCGCCGGCCTGAGCTATGATTTCCTTCAGCCGCCCGAGGGCCCCTACAACACCATTCCGGTGTCCGCCGGCATCGATGGCGACTTCACGATGGAGGACAATCTCGCCCGCATGGTGAAGGCTGGCCTCACCTTCCCGCCCGGCGCCATGTGGCTCTACTCTGTCGCCATCGACGTGCTCGGCGCGGTGATGGCGAAGGCCGAAGGCACGGACGTCGAAGGCGCGGTCCACAAATACGTCACCGGCCCGATGCAGATGACCGACACGTCCTTCTTCGTCACCGACGAGAAGCGCCTCGTGCAGCCCTATTCCAACGCCGCGCCCGAGCCCGTTCCGATCGGCGACAATTTCAAGCAGCCCTTCGTGCCCGGCTGCGCGCCGATCAATCTCGGCACCTCACGCGCCTTCAACCGCAACGCCTTCCAGGGCGGCGGCGGCTGCATGAACGGCAAGGCGCTCGACATTGTCCGTATGCTCGACGCCATCCGCGCCGGCGGGGCGCCGATCCTGTCGAAGGAAACGACCCAGCAGATGATGTCCAACCAGGTCGGCCCGCTCCGCATTCTGTTCGATCCCACCGGCAACACCGCCTTCGGCTTCGGCGGCTCGATCCTCCTCGACCCCGCAGCCTCAGGCTCGGCCCTCTCCCCCGGCTCCTGGCAATGGGGCGGCGTCTGGGGCCACAGCTGGTTCGTCGATCCCACGCGCAAGCTGACGATCGTGAACCTCACGAACACGACGCTCGAAGGCATGGCCGGTCAGCTTCCCGGAGATGTGCAGCGGGCGGCAGTCGCAGCCTAGCGCCTTCGGGTCTCGACGACCTCAAGCGCCCTCGCGAGACACTCTTCCGGCGTCATCGTCGTGGTGTCGATCCACACCGCATCGTCCGCCGGTTTCATCGGCGCATCCTTCCGCGCCGCATCGCGCGCATCTCGTTCCTTCAGCTGCTCGAGAACACCAGCCTCCGTCACGTTCTCACCGATACCGGACAGTTCCAGAAACCGCCGCCGCGCCCGCTCTTCGACAGCCGCATCGACCCACAGCTTCACGTCCGCGTGCGGCGCAATCACCGTCCCGATGTCCCGCCCATCGAGAAGCGCGCCGCCTTCCTGCTGAGCAAAACTCCGCTGCAACTCGAACAGCGCCCGACGCACCGCCGGCAAACTTGCCACCACCGAAGCCGCGGCCCCGACGCTCGAACTCCTCAGCTCACGCTCATCGAACGGCTCAAGCCTGACACCGGCCGCCAGCCGCACGCATGCATCCTCGTCCTTCAGCTCGACACCCGCATCCATCGCCGCCTTCGCAACCGCGCGGTAAAGCAACCCCGTATCGAGATGCGGCAGCCCATAATGCTTCGCCAGCCGCTTCGCCAGCGTGCCCTTGCCCGAGGATGTCGTGCCATCGATCGCGATGATCATTGGCCTTGCTTCTCGATCGTGGCCCCCAGCGTCGCCATGTGGTCGAAGAACTCCGGATAGCTCGTCGCGATCATTGCAATATCGTCGACCGCCACCACATCCTTCGCAGCCGAGCCCATCACCAGCGCGCTCATGGCAATCCTGTGGTCATGGCGCGCTTCCACCAGACCACCGCCCGACACGCCGCGCGCGCCAAGACCTGTCACGATGAAGCCGTCGGGCAATTCCTCAACCGCAACGCCATTGACGGACAGCATCGCACAGATCGCCTTGATCCGGTCGCTCTCCTTCACACGCAGCTCGGCCGCCCCTGTCACCTTTGTCTTCCCGTCCGCAAACGCCGCCAGCACAGCAAAGATCGGCAGCTCGTCGATCATCGACGGCACAAGCATTGGATCGAGCGTGATCCCCTTCAGCCGTGAAGCCGATGCAATTGCCCGCATCGTCGCCTCGCCCGTCGCCTGTCCATCGCCCTCGACCGTCAGGTCGGCCCCCATCTGACGCGCGGCATCGAAGAACCCCGTCCGCGTCCGGTTATCCAGCATGCCCGTCACGGTCGCGCCGCCCTCGCCCGCGATCAGGCCAAGCGCGACGGCAAACGCAGCTGACGAGGGATCGCCGGCAACAGTCGCCCCCTTGATCGCACGCAGCGATTGCCCACCTCGGATGGAGACAACGGGTCCACCCTCCGCCCGCTGCTCGACGCCGACCTCGACGCCGAACGCCCGCAGCATCCGCTCCGTGTGGTCGCGCGTCGCTTCCTTCTCCTCGACCACGGTCACGCCCTTAGCGCGCAACCCGGCAAGCATGATCGCAGACTTGACCTGGGCCGAAGCCTCCGGCGGCGCATAGCGGATCGCTTTCAGCTTTCCGCCCCGGATAACCGCTGGCAGGCGCCCGCCGGCAGCAGTCTCTGCTGTGACGCCCATGTCCCGCAGGGGCTTCAGCACCCGCTCCATCGGCCGCGAGGACAAAGACGCATCGCCAATGAAGCGTGCAGACACGTCGTGCCCGCCGACCAGCCCCATCATCAGCCGGGCGCCGGTTCCAGAGTTGCCGAAATCGAGATCGTCCGTTGGCGTACGAAACCCGGCTTGGCCCACGCCGGCGATCGTCCACGCGCCCTGGCCCGTCCGCTCCACACCGGCGCCGAGCGCCTTCACGGCGCGCGCCGTGTTCAGCACATCCTCGCCTTCCAGCAACCCCGTCACGGTAGATTCGCCGCTCGCAACGGCAGCCATCATGATGGCCCTGTGCGAGCAGGATTTGTCCCCAGGGGCGCGGATGCTTCCGGCGATACGGGCCACAGGTCTTGAACGCGCGCGCATGGGCTTTCGACGCCTTGTGGATAGCTCCGCCCGACCCCATCTGGCCGTCCGAACATGAGCGCTTTACAGCCTCGCGCAGACATGGCAAGCGCCGACCCAAGCATGGGGAAAAGACCTTGGCTAACA
>CAIKXW010000117.1 GCA_903831485.1 uncultured Alphaproteobacteria bacterium
CGAAAGCGGTTTTCGCCTGCGCCGCGCCGCACTATCTGCTGCCATTCCTATGGAGCGGAACAGGACGTCACGTGGCCGACTCGCCGATGGTTTCAGCCGAACTGGCGCGCTTTCGCGACAACAGCGCAGGCCGCGTCTCGCCGGCGTGGGGCACGGCGCAGATCCGCAAGGCCCTGGTGGCGCTGGGCGACCCGCAGGACCGCCTGCCGCCGGCGATCCATCTGACCGGGACCAATGGCAAGGGGTCTACCGGCGCCTTCATCCGTGCGATGGCGGAGGCGGCCGGGCTGAAAGTGCATGTCTTCACCTCGCCCCATCTCATACGCGTGAACGAGCGCATCCGGGTGGCGAGCAGGCTTGTGGAGGACGAGGCGCTTGCGGATGTGCTGGAGGATATCTGGCGGCGGACGGATGCGCTCACCTATTTCGAGGCGCTGACGGCGGCGGCGTTCTGTCTGTTTGCCGACACGCCCGCGGACCTTGCCATCATCGAAGTCGGCGCGGGCGGGGCGACGGACGCGACCAATGTGATGAACAGGCCGGCGGCCTGCGTGGTCACGCCGATCAGTCGCGACCATGAGAGCATGTTCGGTGTTTCCGGCGTCGCGGCGATCGCGCGGCTGAAGGCGGGGATCTTTCGCGAAGGGACGCCTGCGATCGTCGCCGAGCAGCCGCGGCTTGCGCTTGCCGTGCTGCGCGAGGAAGCGAGGACGGCTGCAGCGCCGATGCTGTATGCGGGCGAGGACTGGAACGCGGCCTGGGACGGCGATGCGTTCGTCTATGCCAGCGACAAGGTGAAGGTGCGTGCGCCATGGCTCGGCTTGCCGGGCCGGCACCAGTCGCACAATGCGGGCTCGGCTTGCGCTGCCGTGGAAGCTTTGGGCAATCGTCGCATCACGCCGGACGCGATGGCGGCGGGGCTGCGCGAGGCGGTGTGGCCCGGGCGGCTGCAGCAGCTGAAGCCCGGACCGCTGGCGGGTGATGGCATGGTGTGGGTCGACGCGGCGCACAATCCCGGAGGCGTGGCGACGCTGGCGAGTGAGATACGCGAGACGCGCGGCGAGGACAGCGTGGCGGTGGTGCTGGCGATCCAGGCCGCCAAGGATGTGGAGAGCGTCGCCGGCGAACTGGTTGGCGTGGCCGATGCGTTTTTCCTCTGCCCGTTGCCCGACAGCGGCGGGCAGGAGGGCGGGCCGGGCGCTGAGCCGCGGCATGTGGCTGCGATCATCGCGGCGATGGGCGCCAGGGCTGAAGTTGCAGAGGATCTTGCGGCGGCTGTGGCTGCGGCGCGGAAGTCCGCTGAGCGCGTCTATGTGTGTGGATCGGTCTATCTCTGCGGCGCGGCGCTGGCGCTGAATGGCGAGCGGGTGGAGTAGGGCGGGCGGTCAATTGCAGGCCGGGGCAATTCCGACCTCGCGCCGCAAACGCAAACGGCCCGGCCTGGGGCCGGGCCGTGCGTTGTGCTTCAGGCGTCGCCTAGACGGTGACGGTGTTGAGGGCTTCTTCGAGTTCGGCGAAGGAGGGCTGGCTTTCGCTCGGGATCTGGCCGCGGCCGATCTCGACGGAGACCTGGGCGGCGTTGCCGTGCAGGTGGGCGACGAGCACGTCCTTGATGATTTTGTAGAACTGCCCCTCCTCGTCGATCACCTGCCC
>CAIKXW010000118.1 GCA_903831485.1 uncultured Alphaproteobacteria bacterium
GCAATGACCTTGATCCCCAGCGCCGCCGCCTCGCGCACCAGCTTGAAGCCGGGGTCGGACACCAGCGGCGTTCCTGCATCCGAGATCAGCGCAATCCGCGCCCCTGCTTTCAATTCATTAAGCAGCGCAGGACGCGCCTGTGCGCCGTTATGGTCGTGATATGGCCGTAATTTCGCGGAGACTCCGAAGGCATTGAAAAGCTTCGCGGCCACCCGCGTATCCTCGGCGCAGACGGCGTCCACCGACGCCAGCGTATCGAGGGCCCGCAGCGTGATGTCCCTGAGGTTGCCGATCGGAGTCGAAACAACGTAGAGGCCGGGCGCAAGGCCGGGGTCTATCCGGAACAGGCGCGAAGGAGCGCCCTCGCCTTGTCGGGAATCATCGTCCGGCCTAGCTTCCCGGACCTCAGGGTCCAGGGCCTGGGCCGGGTCTACCGCCGCATCCTCAGGAGGGGTCGCGCATGTCATCCAGAACTCGGGTCCGTTTCCTTGGCGCTGCGTCCGCGCTGATGCTGGCCGCCACGGCCGCGTGCGCAAGCGGCCCTGTGCGGCCGACCACGCCCCTCTCTAGCAACGACCTGCGTCCTGATCCAACCCGTCCGATGCGGCCGCCTTCGGCCGATCCTTCGCCATCGGCGCCCGTGATGCCCACCTTCGCCGAGAGCAGCAACGCCTACCTGCCACGCCACCTGCCCGGCGCCCAGCAGATGAACCTCAAGCGGATCGCCGTCCTGCTGCCCTTCTCGTCCACCAATGCGGAAGTGAAGAAGCAGAGCGAAGGCATCTACAACGCGATCCAGATGGCGCTCTTCCAGGTCGGCGCGGCCGATGTTGTCCTCATGCGCCGCGATGCAACCAGCGCGGACCCCGCCATCGTCGCCGGCATCGCCGACGATGCGATCCGCGATGGCGCCATCGCCGTGATCGGGCCGGTGTTCGCCCAACAGGTCTCGCCCGTCGCGCGCGAAGCCGCCGAAGTGCGTGCGCCTGTGTTCGCCTTCTCGACGGATGTCTCGGCCATCGGTCAGGGCGCTTATCTTGTCTCGCTGACGCCCTATGCCGAAGTCGAGCGCATCGTCGACTGGGCCGCCAAGGATGGGGTCACGCGCTTTGCGATGCTGGGCCCCAACAACCAGAACAGCCGCGCCATCGAACAGGCGCTGC
This sequence comes from uncultured Alphaproteobacteria bacterium, assembly GCA_903831485.1. The sequence goes on from CAIKXW010000118.1 coordinate 1,164, forward strand.
GCGACGCCGTCGCCAGACGCGGCGGGGCTGTGGTGGGCGTCGAGTACTACACGCAGGGCAATTCCTCGCCTCAGGCCGAAGCGCGCCGCGTCGCCTCGATCATCGAGGCGGAGAACCGCGCGAATCCCAACAAGGTCGCCGTGCTGATCCCCGAGGCGGGCGTCCAGCTTCGCTCTGTCGGCGCACTGCTGCGCGCAGTCGCCAACGTCACGCCGACGCAAGTGCGCTTCCTGGGCACGGGCCAATGGAATGACTCGGATGTCTGGCGCGAGCCCGGCCTCTATGGCGGCGCTTTTCCGGCGCCTGATCCGGTTTCGGTCGCCGATTTCGAGAAGCGCTACCAGGCCTATTTCGGCGAAGCCCCGCCGCGCCTTGCGGCGTTCGGCTATGACGCCGGCGCACTTGCGGCGACGCTGGCCGCGGCCAACCGCCTGGACGCAGCGATGATCCAGCGGCCTGAAGGCTGGGGCGGCGTCAACGGCCTCTTCCGCTTCGGCCCGGACGGCAGTGTCGAGCGCGCTCTCGCCGTGATGCAGCTGCAGACACAGGGCGGCGTGCGAACAGTGTCCCCGCCGCAGCAGACGTTTGGGTCGGGTAGCTGAGGCCCGGCCTAAGGCGCGATCTCGCTCGCAATCCTGTCCGCCAGCAATCGCCCCGCAGGCGTCAGCGCGATCCTGTCCTCGGACGCGCTCACCAGACCTTCGCGCATGAACTCCGCGACGCGCGTCGCGTCCGGCATCTGGCCCAGCTCGTGAACATCGCTTACGCGAAATCCCTCGGCCACGCGCAGACCCATCGCCACGCGTTCGCGCGCATGGGCCAGATCGTCGAGCTTCTCGACCATCGCCCAGCCGAGGCCGTTCGATGTCACCTGCTGCATGTATTCGCCCGGCCTGTCGGCTGCTTCCGTCGCCCAGCGCTCCTCGCCGGTAGTAAAGCGGCCGTGCGCGCCGGGACCTACGCCGGCCCAGTCGCCGGACGCCCAGTAGATGCGGTTGTGCGATGACTGGTGCTGCGCGCCTCGCGCGTGGTTGGAAATCTCGTAGCCGTCGTAGCCAGCTTCAGCCGTCATCGCCTGCGTGATCTCGTAGAGGTCCGCCGAACGATCGTCATCCAGCGGCGCCCAGTCCTTGCGCTTCACGGCGAAGGCGAACGCCGCGCCCGGTTCGATGGTGAGCTCATAGAGCGACAGGTGATCCGCGCCGAGCGCAAGCACGCGCGCCAGTTCCGCCCGCCACGCCGCTGCGTCCTGCCCCGGCTGCGCGTAGATCAGGTCCAGCGATACGGAGCCGAATGCGCCTCGCGCCACATCGAAAGCCGCCAGCGCGTCCGCCGCCGAATGGGTGCGGCCAAGGAATTTCAAGCGCTCATCGTCGAGCGACTGCAGCCCAAGCGACAGCCGGTTCACGCCCGCCGCTGCAAAGTCTGCAAAACGCGCCGCATCGTCCGGGTTTGCTTCGATCGTGATCTCCGCGCCGGGCTTCAGCCCCCACAGGCGGTCGATCTGCCCGATAACCTGCGCGACCTGCTCGCCCGTCATCAGCGATGGCGTACCGCCGCCGAGGAAGATCGAGTCAGCCTGCCGCGCGCCGGTCCGCTCGCGCCAGCCCGCGAGGTCAGCCATGATCGCGCCGAGCAGCGGCGCGGTGTCGCGCGCCTTGGCGGCGTAGACGTTGAAGTCGCAATACGGGCAGATGCGCGCACAATACGGCCAGTGGACGTAGACGCCGAAGCCGCGATCCGGGTTGTACCCTCTCATGCCGACACGCGTGGCGCGAAAGCCCCGTCTTAGTCAACTATGGCGCAGTCAACCTGCGGGCTTCGCCACGGCCGGCAGGGTGAAGACGATGCGCGCGCCCTGCCTGTATGACGGGTCGACGAAAATCCTGCCGCCATGGCTCTGGATGATGTTGCGGCAGGTGGCGAGACCGATCCCTGCGCCCTCGCCATCGCCCGCGACATGAATGCCGCGCGCCAGCGGGTTGAAGGCGACGGCTGCAAGATCAGGGTCGAAGCCAACGCCATTGTCCTCGACCGTGATGCGCCAGTCCTCGCCGTCCCTGGCGCAGTTGATCCGGATCTCGAGCTGGCGGTCGCGCCGCCGGCTGGTGATCGCGTTGGCGATCAGGTTCTGGAACACCGTCGTCAGCAGCGTCGAATCGCAGCGCAGCCGCGCATCGGCCAGCACGCGCACGCTGCCGCCCGACGATTTCAGATCGCTTGCCAGCTGCGCCGCCGCCGTCTGGACCAGCTCGCCCAGCGAAACGTCCGTGAGCGTGATGCGCGTGTAGGCCGAGCGCGAGTATTCCAGCATGCCGTCAATCATGACCGGCAGGACGAGCGCGCTGTCGCGCACGGACTTGGCATGGCGCCGCGCCCCAGCGACGTCGCCCTTCGCAAGCGCTTCCTCCAGCAACTCGCCGTACAACAGCACATGGCGAACCGGCGCCTTCAGGTCGTGCGCCGCCGAGGAGGCGTATTGTTCCAGCGCCTCGTTGGCCCGCGAGAGGCGCGCAGCCTGCGCGTTCGCCTCCGCCTGCCAGCGCTCGGCGACGCTCGACAGCCACCACATGAGCACGGCGCCGACGACGACGTTGATCGTGGCGCTGAAGGCGAACAGCGCCTCGCCTGGCCAGTCAAGCACGGCCTGGGCCGAAAAGCTCACAGCCGCCGCGGTCACCGGCAGCAACATCGAGAACGGCAGCGCGCTCCGCAGCAGGCGCCCGCGCAAACTCGCCTGCAGCAGCGCGCGGCCGAAGGGCAGCGCCGGGTGAAGGATCAGCGGGACAAGCGCGAACCACGCGATCAGCGCCGCGGTGTGAAGCGCCATCGTGTTGAGGGGGCTCGAGGGATCGGCCGCGCCGCCGAGCAGTATCAGGCCAATGATGCGGAACATCGCCGGCGTCGCCGCCATCAGCGCAAGCGCGCCCGCCACCATCCCGAGCCGTGGCGCAAGCTTGATGACCAGCATAGCGGCAGCGCAGGCCCCGAGGCAGAGATGCGTCCCGAAGGAAGGCCGGATCGACCATGGATCTCCGGCTACCGGCAATGCGGGCGTCGCAAGCGAATAGACGATCACGCCCAGAACCGCCGCCGCGATGGCGACCGAGCCCCAGTGCGCGCGCGCCGAGGTCCGGAGCGACAGCAGGTAGCTCAGCGACAGGGCCATAAGGCAGGCCGCTGTGCGCAGCTTCATCGTGGGGAAGCCGGGCGCGAGGGACTGGACCGGCTCCACGTCGAAGCCATAGCCGACCAGGACAACGACAGCCGCGATCGAGCCGATGATCGCGGCATGCACTTCAAGCGCGGAGAAGTACCGGCGCCGCGGCAAGTGGAGATAGCTGTCGACCGACCGCAGCATTGCCTTCGACCCCGCGCCCGATCCGGCCAGTTGGCTCCGCTAGTGGCTCGGCAATTCGCCGCGCCGCCAGTATTCAATCACCGCGCCGGCCATCGCACGGTAATCTTCGAGCGTCGTCGGCTTTTCGAGATAGCCATTGCATCCGCTGGCGTAGGCGCGGTCGACGTCCTTCTGCAAAGCCGAACCCGAACACATCACGATCGGCACCGCGTTTCCCTCGCGCCGCAGCAGGGAGAGAACGGTGAAGCCGTCAACGTCCGGCATCTTCACGTCAAGCACGACGAGGTCCGGCTTTTCGACGCGGATCCGCTCCACCGCGTTGACGGGGCGAAGCTCGCTCGCCACCGTTACGCCGCCCTGCGCCTCGAAGGCCAGGGTCATGAATTCAAGGCAGCGCGGGTTGTCGTCGACGATCAGAACGTTAGCCAGCTTGGCCATGTGCATCCCCTGCGCCCGCCGCGACTCTATCGCTGGTAGCACGCGTGTGAACCCACATAAATCAATCTGATGGCATGCGAGCGTCAGACCGACAGGAATGCCCTCAGCTTGTCGAAGGCTATCGCGCGATGGCTCATTGCGTGCTTGCGGTCGGGGTCCATCTCGCCGAACGTCTCCCTCTCGCCCTCGGGCACGAAGATCGGGTCGTAGCCGAAGCCGCGCCTACCGCGGGGCGGAAACACGAGCTGCCCGCGCACCACGCCCTCGAAGCTCTGCACATGCCCATCCGGCCAGGCCAGCGACAGCACGCAGATGAAGCTGGCGCGCTTGTCGACTTCGCCATCGTCGGCCGTCTCGGCCTTGAGCGCCTCCTCGACCTTCTGCATGGCGGCGCCGAAATCCTTGTCCGGTCCCGCCCAGCGCGCGGAATAGATGCCCGGCGCGCCCGACAGCCCATCGCAGGCCAGGCCTGAATCATCGGCCAGCGCCGGCTCTCCCGCGGCGACCGCAGCCGCGAGCGCCTTGAGTTCCGCATTTCCCTGAAATGTGTCGGCGGTCTCGTCCGGCTCGGGCAGCCCAAGCTCGCCGGCAGACACGGGTGCAAAGCCGATATCCGCCAGCAGAACGCCCAGTTCCTTGACTTTACCGGGATTATGGGTGGCCGCGATAATGCGTCCGGGCGGTAGCTTTCGGAGGGTGCTCATGGTGGTCCTGCGTCCTTTCAGCTCTGCTGGCTGTACGGGGGTGGACGTACATATTGTTTTTCGATATGGTCCGAATCCATCCCGCCAGACAAGCTGCCCACTGGCAAGTTGCGTTGAGGCTTGGGGAAGCTGTTTTGCCTGATCGTGGCGGGTCAGGCTGATAAACCGCCATCCGTGCGGCAGGGTCGGATCGGAGCCCAGAACCAATGTTGATGCGCGCGACCGGCCGCGGGTCGATCTCGTCATTCCTGAAACTGGCGGTTGATGTCGCCTGGGTGGTTGCGTGCGCGCTGCTCGGCTTCATCTGGATCATCGCGGCGCTGGCGATCTATTCGCTCATCACCGGCAACCCGACCTTCATCGACAATGTCGGCGAGAACACATTCAACACGCCCCTGAAACTGGTGGTCTGGACCGTCATGGGGTCGATCCTGTGCGTCGGCGCGATGATCGTCTGCGCCTACCTTCGGGTTGTTTTCGAAACGCTGGTCGCCGGAGACCCGTTCGTGCCGGAGAACGCGCGCAGGTTCGGCGCGATCGCGATCGTGCTTGCGGTCATGGAAGCGTCCGCCATGTTCGTCGCGACAGTGATCAGGCTGATCTTCAATGCGTTCGCGCCCTCGGGCCAGGCTGTCGCCTTCCCGTTTCCCAACATCAACCTGCCGATCTGGTTCGCCGTCCTCACCCTGTTCGTCCTCTCACAGGTCTTCCGCGAGGGCGCAGCGATGCGCGAAGAGCAGAAGATGACGATCTGAACTTGGATCCCGCATGTAATGGTTCGGACATTGCAGGTTCCGGACATTGTACGGACGGCATGGTTAAGGGCGAGGCGCAGCCCCGATTGCGTTGACGAGGCTCCGGCGGATGGTCCGCCGGCCGGGACAAAAGGACGACAGCGGCGCCGATGGCGATCCGGGTTACTCTCGACAGGGTCCTGCTGGACCGGCGCATGTCGCTCACCGAGCTGGGCGATCGCGTCGGAATCACGCTTGCGAACCTGTCGATCCTGAAGACCGGCAAGGCCAAGGCGATCCGCTTTTCCACGCTCGAGGCGCTCTGCCGCGAACTGAACTGCCAGCCGGGCGACATCCTGGTCTGGGACCCGGACACAGCTGCCGAAGCCGAAGCCGATGACGATGATGGCCGGGCGGTCGCCGCCGAATAGTTTTGGCTTCCCGCGCCTGTCAGCCTTGAAGGCGGCTAGTTCCGTCTTGATCTCCTACGTGCGTATCGATCGCGCGCTTTCGAGCCCGGAGACACAAGAATGCCCGGCAACGCCGCGAGCGGAATGACCGGCGACATATCCCAGCTCCTCCTGGGGATTTGCGCAGGCGCGCTGCTCGCCATGGCGGCCGCCATGCTGCGCGCGCCCCGGCCCAGACGCCTGACGGCGGGCCTCGCGGCCTGAAGCGACTCTGCCGCGAAGCCCGCCGAACTTTTTTGGCCCCGCCCGCCCCTCAGGGCGCAGCCCACAGCCTCAGCAGGTTGTGATAGGCGCCGGTCAGCGCCACCAGC
>CAIKXW010000119.1 GCA_903831485.1 uncultured Alphaproteobacteria bacterium
GAGATAGGCGCTGTCGGGCGAGAAGGTGAAGCCGCCGTAGCCGTCCGTGATCGGGCTCGGCAACACCTCGCCGGCGCCGAGGTCCTTGATGTAGATCGTGTAGACTTCCGAGCCCTGGACGTCGGCGGCGTAGGCGAACAGGTTGTGGTCTGGCGAGTGACTGGCGAAGCCGATCTCGAAGAAGGCCTTGCCTTCTGCGAGCGGGTTGGCGTCGAGCAGGATCTCCTCCGCCCCGCCCGCGCGCGGCGTGCGGGCGTAGACCGGATGGGACTGGCCGGCCACGTAGCGGCGGAAATAGGCCCAGGGGCCATCGGGCGCCGGGACGCTGGAATCGTCCTGCTTGATGCGGGCCTTCATCTCCTCGAACAGCTTGTCCCGCAGCGGCCCGGCGCTCTCCATCATCGCGTCGTGATAGGCATTCTCCGCCGTCAGATAATCGTGCACATCCTTCTTGAGGATCGACGGGTCCTTCAGCACTTCCTGCCAGCGATCGTCCTTGATCCACTGGTACTCATCCTCGCGCGTCCGGCCGAGCTGGGTGATGGTCTTGGGGACTTTCTTCGCGACGGGCGGTACGGGGACCGCCTTTGCCTGCACTGGCTGGCTGCAGGCTGCGAGCACGCTGACAGCGGCGCTGCCCATGAGGAAGAAACGGCGGTCGATCACGCGAATGGCGGCAGATTGCATGGATGGAGTCCTGTCCCTGAGACCGCACTCAATGTGCGGTTGGCGCGCGCGTCAATGCCCTTCGCGGATGAGGCGGAAAACCGGCGGGCGGCGCCCGGAAAGCGGGATCAGGAAGGTTCAGGCTCACCCAGCTCAGGTAGACCTGGGGCCCGCCCCGGCCTTGAGGCGGTAGACGAGTTCGAGCGCCTCTTTCGGGGTCAGCGTGTCGGGGTCGAGGGTGGCGAGGATGGTGTCGGCTTCTGACGGAGCGAAGGTTTCGGCGGGGGGGTCGGCGAAGGATGCGAAGAGGGGGAGTTCTTCGAGGCGCCTTGCCCCGCCCTCCTTTGCTTCGAGTTTTTTCAGCACGGCTTCGGCGCGCTTGACGGCGGCGCTGGGCAGGCCTGCGAGTTTTGCGACCTGCACGCCATAGGAGCGGTCGGCGGGGCCGGGCTTCACCTCGTGGAGGAAGACGAGATCGCCTTTCCATTCCTGCGCGCGGAGGCTGGCGTTGCTGCAGGCGGTGAGCGTGTCGGCGAGGCCCGTGAGTTCGTGATAGTGCGTTGCGAAAAGCGCGCGGCACTTGTTGACGTCGTGCAGGTGTTCGACGGCGGCCCAGGCGATGGCAAGCCCATCCCACGTCGATGTGCCGCGGCCCACTTCATCGAGGATGACGATGGAGTCCTGTGTCGCCTGATTCAGGATCGCGGCGGTCTCGATCATCTCGACCATGAAGGTGGAGCGGCCGCGGCTGAGATCGTCAGACGCGCCGACGCGGGAGAAGATGCGATCTGCAAGTCCGAGGCGAAGTTTTCGCGCGGGGACGTAGCAGCCGGCCTGGGCGAGAATCGCAAGCAGCACGTTCTGGCGCAGGAAGGTGGATTTGCCGGCCATGTTGGGGCCGGTGATCAGCGTGAGGCGCGGGCCGGATGATCCACGCGCATCGAGGCGGCAGTCGTTTGCGGTGAAGCCCTGCCCCTGCGCGCGAAGGGCGGCTTCGACGACGGGATGACGCGCGCCTTCCGCCTCGAAGACAGGCGCGTCGGCGATTTCGGGGCGCGTGGCGGAGAGGTCACCCGCCCATTCGGCGTTGGCGGCGGCGACGTCGAGACGGGCGAGGCCGTCGGCAACTTGCGCAAGCTCGGGGCCAAGCGCGTCGGCTTCGCTGACGAGGCGGTTGAAGATTTCCATCTCGCGGGCGAGCGCCTCTCCGTCGGCGCGCGAGATTTTCGCCTCGAGTTCGTTGAGCTGTGTCGTGGAGAACCGCATAGCGTTCGCCATGGTCTGGCGATGGATGAAGGTTGCGGCGAGCGGCGGCTTCATCAGCTGGTCGCCGTGCCTGGCGTTCACCTCGATGAAGAAGCCGAGGACATTGTTGTGCTTGATGCGCAGGCCGGAAATTGCGGTGTCGGCGGCATACTGTGCCTCGAGGCGCGCGATGATGGTGCGCGCGTCTTCCTTCAGGGTGCGGGTCTCATCCAGCGCGGGATCGAAGCCTGGGGCGATGAAGCCGCCGTCGCGAGTCTGCACGGGCAGGTCGCGCGCGAGGGCGGCGGCGACCTGTTGTGCGAACGCGCTGAGGCGCGGTTTGTCGGCGAGCGACAGCACGGCGCAGGCGGAGGCGATTTCCGCCGGCGGCGCTTCCTGTGAAGACACATCGGCGCAGATTTCTTCGCCGACGCGCAGGCAGGCGGCGAGTGCAGCGAGATCGCGCGGGCCGCCCCTGCGCAGCGAGAGGCGCATGCGGGCGCGTTCGAGATCGCTGGCGCGCTTGAGGGCATCGCGGGCGAAGTCGCGGCGGTCCGAGGCGTCGAGGAAGAAGGCGACGGCGTCGAGGCGTTGCTCGATCTCCTGCCTGCTGCGCGAGGGGCGGCTGAGGCGCAGGGCCAGCAGGCGGGCGCCGGCGGCGGTGACGGTGCGGTCGATGGCGGCGACGAGCGAGCCCTGTCGCGCCCCACGCGATGAGCGTTCGATTTCGAGGCTGACGCGAGTGGCGGGGTCGATGGCGAGGAAGCTGTCGGGGGCCGTGCGGATGGGCGGGTCGAGCCGCGCCTGCCCGCCTGCCTGAGTCACGGCGAGATAGTCGAACAGCAGGCCGGCGGCGATGAGTTCGGCGCGGGAGAAGGTTCCGAATCCATCAAGCGTCGAGACGCCGTAGGCGTCCTTAACCAGACGCTCGCCGAGTTTTGCGTCGGCGCGGGCGTCTGGGCGCGGGGTCAGCGTGAGGCCCCGCGTGGCGCGGGCGACGTCGGGATGGGACATGACGCTGTCGGCGACGAGGACTTCGCGCGGGGCGATCGCGCCAAGCACGTCCTCAAGGGACGCAGGCGCGAGGGTGAAGAGTTCCAGACGGCCAGTGGAGACGTCGGCGAGCGCAAGGGCGGCTTCGCGCCCTCCTCCGGCAAGGCCGATGGCGGCGAGGCAGTTGGCTGACCGGGCCTCAAGCAACGATTCCTCGGTGATCGTGCCGGGCGTGACAATCCGGACGATCTCGCGGCGGACGACCGCCTTGGAGCCGCGCTTCTTCGCCTCGGCGGGGTCCTCCACCTGTTCGCAGACGGCCACGCGGTGGCCGGCCTTGATCAGACGAGACAGATAGCCCTCGGCGGCGTGGTAGGGCACGCCAGCCATGGGGATGGGTTGGCCATTGTGTTGGCCGCGATGGGTCTGGGTGATGCCGAGCGCCTGGCCGGCGAGGATCGCGTCCTCGAAGAACAGCTCATAGAAATGGCCCATCCGGAAGAACAGCATCGCGTCCGGGTGACGCGCCTTCATCTCGAGATATTGCGCCATGAAGGGCGTTGCGCCCTCGGCGGAGGGAAGCGCGCCGCCTGCTGGGGCGCCACTTTGAGCAACTTCCTGCTCCGGTGGAGAGGGTGCGGGCCCTTTCACGCTTGATTCCAACCCCTTTTGCGGCTCAATGCCCGCCTGCCCCGCCGGGCGCCTGCGTCCTCGGCGAGACTTGCCTAGTCACACGCGACGCCGCCCTCAAGTCCTAAAGCCGCCAGTCCATACATGACAACCAAACGCCCCAGCTTCACCGACGAGGAAGCCCTCGCCTTTCACCGCTATCCGCAGCCGGGGAAGCTGTCGGTAACGCCCACCAAGCCGATGGCGACGCAGAAGGACTTGTCCCTTGCGTACTCCCCCGGTGTGGCGATCCCCGTTCTGGCGATCGCGGCCAATCCTGAGCTCGCCTACGACTATACGTCGAAGGGCAACATGGTGGCGGTGATCACCAACGGGACGGCGATCCTGGGACTCGGCGATCTCGGGCCGATGGCGTCGAAGCCGGTGATGGAGGGCAAATCTGTCCTCTTCAAACGTTTCGCTGACGTGGATTCCATCGACATCGAGGTCGACGAGAAGGACCCGCAGAAATTCATCGACTGCGTGCGCGCGATCGGCGCGACCTGGGGCGGGATCAACCTTGAAGACATCAAGGCGCCCGAGTGCTTCATCATCGAGAGCGAGCTGCGCGCGAAGCTCGACATCCCGGTGTTCCACGACGACCAGCACGGCACGGCGATCATCGCGACGGCCGGGCTGATCAATGCGTGCAAGATCACGGGTCGGCAGCTGTCGGACGTGAAGGTGGTGATTTCGGGCGCGGGCGCGGCGGGCCTGTCGGTTGCGGGCCTGATCCGTCACCTCGGCGTGAAGCGCGACAACATCCTGATGGTCGATCGTTCCGGCGTCATCTATGAGGGCCGCACGGAGGGCATGGACCAGTTCAAGTCCGCGTTTGCAGTCAAAACCAAGAAACGTACGCTGGCCGAAGCCTTCGAAGGCGCCGACGTGTTCATGGGTCTGTCGGCCAAAGGGACCGTGACCCAGGCCATGGTGAAGTCCATGGCGAAGAACCCCATGATTTTCCCGATGGCGAACCCGGACCCGGAAATCACGCCGGAGGAAATCCGCGAAGTGCGCACGGACGCGATCATCGCCACCGGCCGCTCGGACTATCCGAACCAGATCAACAACGTGCTTGGCTTCCCCTACATCTTCCGCGGCGCGCTCGACGTGCGGGCGCGGACGATCAACGAGGAGATGAAGGTTGCAGCGGCGCAGGCTCTGGCGCAGCTGGCGCGCGAGGACGTGCCGGATGAGGTTGCTGCGGCCTATGCCGGTGCGCGGCCGTCTTTCGGGCCGGACTACATCATCCCTGCCCCGTTCGATCCGCGCCTGATCTGGTATGTACCGCCGCTCGTTGCACAGGCCGCGATGGATACCGGTGTTGCGCGCAAACCGATCGCGGACATGCAGGCGTATCGGGATTCACTGGCGCAGCGTCTCGATCCGGCGGCGGCTTTCCTGCAGCGCGTCTATGGCAAGGTGCGCTCCGAAGGCCGGAAGCGCATCGTGTTTGCGGAGGGCGAGGAGCCCGCCGTGATCCGCGCGGCCTGGCAGTTCAAGACACAGGAGCTGGGCGAACCCATCCTCGTCGGCCGCGACGAACAGGTGATGCGCAACATGCAGTTGCTGGGCATTCCCGCCGGTGAGCTGCAGATCGTGAACGCGCGGGTGTCTGACCAGAACGAGGCCTATACCGAGTTCCTCTACAAGCGCGTACAGCGGCACGGCTATCTGCAGCGCGACGCACAACGCCTGATCAACCAGGACCGCAACGTGTTCGGCGCCACCATGGTCGCACTCGGTCATGCGGACGGCATGGTGACGGGCGTGACGCGCAACTATGCGACGTCGCTGTCGGACGTGCTGCAGGCGATTGATCCGCGCACGGATGTGCGGCCGATCGGCGTCTCCATCATCATCGGCAAGACGGGCCCGATCATGATCGCCGACACCAGCGTCACAGAGATGCCGGGCGCGCAGGAGCTGGCGGAGATCGCGGTCTCGGCGGCGAAGGCGGCGCAGAAGCTGGGCTTCACGCCGCGGGTGGCGTTCCTGTCCTATTCGACGTTCGGCAATCCGCCAGGGGAGCGCATGGCGAAGGTGCGCGACGCGGTGGCGCTGCTCGATGCGAAGGGCGATGTCGGCTTCGAGTACGATGGCGAGATGGCAGTCGACGTGGCGCTGAATCCGGAGGCGCGGCGACTCTATCCGTTCTGCCGTCTCACCGGGGCAGCCAACGTGCTGGTGATGCCCGCGATCCACTCGGCGGCGATCTCGACCAAGATCGCAGCGACGCTTGGCGGCGTGACGGTGCTGGGCCCGCTTCTTGTGGGCCTCAAGTCATCGGTCCAGATCGCGCAGCTTGATGCGACGGCGCAGGACATCGTGAACCTGGCGGCGTTTGCGGCTTA
>CAIKXW010000120.1 GCA_903831485.1 uncultured Alphaproteobacteria bacterium
ATCGATCACCGGGTCCGTCGCCAGCGCCTGCCCCTCGGCCAGCTCCGCCGAGATCGTCGTCGGCATGTTCTGCCACTCGGCATTCATCGGCCCGAAGACCAGCAGCTGGAATCCCACCGCAATCGCCGCCAGCAGCCCCACTGCCGTCACCGTCTGCGGCAGCCACCTCTTGCGATTGACATAAGCCTTCGCCAGCTTGACCGAGAACGTATCGCGCGGCGGCTTGTAGACGAAACGCTGCTCCGCCAGCGCCTTCACGCCGTCCTTGAGAATGCGATCCGGAACCTCGATGCCCTGCGCGCCATAGATCTCCTTGAGCCGCGCCACGAGCTGTTCCTCGCGCGCGGACTCATTGAGCTCCATGTCGACGATGCGCGTACGATGGCGCAAGGTGTCCACCACGTCCATCGCCATCATCACGTCGTCAAGCTTGCGGGGCTCTTCGACCATGGAGGCCGGCTTGAGGCCGGTTGGCGGCACGACAGGCGGGGTCTGCCCCGTCCGCACCGGAACGGAAGTATCGCTCATCGCGCGTCGATCATGACGTGCGAACGGTCAGGGCCGCCGCCGCACCCTGTTCCACCAGCAGGGCCAAGCGGCGCTTGCCGTCCTCCACCGCATCGCGGATCTCGGCCGAGTTCTGCGTCGACAGCTTGCGCATCTCCGCGATGATCCCGATCGAGCGCTCCTGGTAGCTCACAACCGAATCCACCAGCTTCTTCACAGCCGCCGCAGAAATCGTCGGGCCATAGCCCGCCTTAAGCGCCGCCTCCTGCACCTTTCCGCCGATCTCGGCGAGCACTTCCAGCGACTGATCCACGCCCTTCTTCATAGACTCCAGCGTCTGGGTCGATTCATGCAGACCGTGCATGCCCGTGAATGTCGCCGACAGCGCCGTGAGCACGACCTCATTGGTGCCGAAGAACGACACCGACTGCGCATAGATGCGCTCCTTGGCGTTGGTGGTCTGCACCAGCCGCGCCATGATCACTTCCGACGTGTTGTAGCCAACCGTCAGGTTGTCCGAGAGATCCTTCGAGATCTGGTAGCGCTTCTCCTCCGCCTGCAGCCGCCGCAACTCCTCGTCGCGCGCCAGCTCCAGCTTCGACCGCTCCGCCGGCTCCGTGCCCGCATACGCCGCCACCGCATCCGACGCCGCCGTCATTTTCGCTTTGGCGTCTTCAAGCCTCTGCTCGGCCGTCTTCAGCACCTCAAGCGCCAGCACTTCCGACTGCTTCATCGCGCCGCGGAAATCCATGTACGCTTCGAGGATCAGGAATTCCTTCTCGATCTGGACCTTCGTGTCCTTCTGGACGTCGATATACGTGTCCTTGATCTTGTCGAACCGCGAGGCGATGTCGCCGCGCGAGAACTTCATCCACATATTGCCGACGCGCTCCATCGTGGAGATCTTGCCGTCGGCATACTGCTCCACGAGGCTCTTCGCGTCGTCGCGGATCGAGTTGAACGCTGTGGTGATCGTCTCGTAGCGCTCGCCCACCTTGATGGCCGAGATGTGCTCGCGCACCACCTCGTTGAACGTCGACGCCTGGTCCAGCGTCCGCGCGATCGTCGTCACCTTGTCCGGCGACAGCTCGGTGATCTGGTTGAGCAGCGCCACGACAGGCGCAGGATCGCTCTTTGTCTCGGGAAACAGGCCCAGCTTGCGAAGGCTGCCGACCGCCTTGTCGAGATACTGAAGAGCCGTGGGGCTGGACGCCATCTTGTTATTCTCCCTGTCCCTCGCGCCGTCGGGGGATGCGCGGCGCATTACCACAATACGTGCCCCCTTCCCGTGTGTCTGCAAGGGCGTAGCGGCAGAATTTTTTCGAGAATCGATATCAGTTGCTCTGGCGGAGCCGCCGGAATAACCAGAGCGGCACGGCGGAGGCGTCATGAAACTCTTTTCCTTGATTCTGCCGGCGACCCTGCTCGGCCTGTCTGCGTGCGCTCTCTGGCCGACGCCAACGGCAACACCACAGCAACTCCTCTCCAACGTAGCCGCCTTCGCGCAGCCGACGCACGACGCGCGCTTTGAGGCGCTGAAAGCCCAGCTCGGCGCCGCTGGCCTCGCCTACACCGTGGAGGAATTCACCGGCCGCCGCGCCACGCCTGGCCGCAACGTGGTCGTCCGCACCGGCCCCGCCACCGGCAAGCAGATCCTGCTGACTGCCCATTACGATGCACTCGAAATGGAGGGCGGCAAGCTGGTCGACGGTGTCGTCGACAACGCCGGCTCCGTCGTTGCTATGATCGAAGCCACCCGCCGCCTCGCCGGCAAGACGAAACATCCTGTCACCCTCTTCCTCACAGATCAGGAAGAACTCGGTCTCGTCGGCGCGCGCGCCTTCATCACCTCCCACGGCGTCGAAGACATCGCCGCCGTCATCAACGCCGACATCAACGCCAATGGCGATACGCTGATGCACGGCCTCAACAATGGCGCGCAGTCCGCCTTCATCACCGAAGCTGTCCGCGAGCTCTGCGCCGAGCTCAAACGCTCCTGCCTCGACTTCCCCGAATACCCGCCCAGCGACGACCGCGCCTTCTCCGCCGCCGGCGCCCCCACCGTCTCCCTCGGCCACCAGCCGAAAGCCGAAGCCGAAAAACTCCGCGCCTTCATGCTCAACCCGCCGAAATCCGCGCCCGACCCGGCCACCATCCCCGAAGTTCTCTCCCTTATCCACACGCCCAACGACAAGATCGATCGCGTCGAGCCGGCCACACTCGCCATGGCAGCCGATTTATTCGAGGCGCTGGTGCTGAAGCTGGATTCCCGACTGGAGTAATTGATGCCCCATACCGCCATCGTCACAGGCTCCACCTCCGGCATCGGTGAAGGCATCGCTCGCGCGCTCGCTGCCGCCGGCAACAACGTCGTGATCAACGGCTTCGGCGAACCCGCCGCGACCGAAAAGCTCCGCGCCTCAATCGCTGCCGAACACAACGTGACCTGCCTCTACTCCAACGCCGACATGACGAAGCCCGAACAGATCGAGGCAATGTTCAGCACGGTGAAGGGGCAGCTCGGCCCCGTCGACATCCTCGTCAACAACGCCGGCGTCCAGCACGTCTCACCCGTGGAAGACTTTCCGGTCGACAAGTGGAACCTCATCATCGCGCTGAACCTCTCGTCGGCCTTCCACACCACCCGCCTCGCCTGCCCCGACATGAAAGCGAACAAGTGGGGACGCATCATCAACATCGCGTCCGCCCACGCCCTCGTCGCCTCGCCGTTCAAGAGCGCCTATGTCGCCGCCAAGCACGGCATTCTTGGCTTCACCAAGTCGATCGCGCTAGAAGGCGCCCAGCACGGCATCCGCGTCAACGCCATCTGCCCCGGCTATGTCCGCACCGGCCTCGTCGAGAACCAGATCGCCGACACCGCGAAGGCCCGCGGCATCTCCGAGGAAGCCGTCATCCGCGACGTGCTCCTCGCCGCCCAGCCGACCAAGGAATTCGTGAAGGTGTCAGACGTCGCCGCCATGGCCGTCTTCCTCACCACCGAAGCCGCCAACCAGATCAACGGCGCGGCGCTCTCCATCGATGGGGGATGGGTGGCGCAGTAGCGTCAGACGAACGGCACAACCTTGTTGTCGCCGTCATGCCCGATATCGCACGCGCCGAGATAGCCGATGCCCGCGCGCCTGCACCAGTCTGCGACCAGGCCGCCGTCCGGAACGCGAAACACCGCCGTCGGATTGTCATCCGCGGCCAGCCGCCCCTCGCGAATACCCACGCAGCGCCGCACATTGGCGTTCGACGTCACGTGAAAGAGAAACCGGTCGTAGCGATAGAGATAATCCCCCACATCCTCGATCATCAGCACGCGTCCCTCGAAGTCCGGCTCCAGCGGCGTACCCAGCAACTGGCTCAGCACCGTCAGGTTGAACGCCAGCTTCGGCGTCTCCGCCCGCTCGCTTGCCTCCAGCGCCGCCGGATGCCCCTCCACCAGCCAGGCCAACGCCCGCGCCACCGCCTCACGCCCGCGCACCGTCCTGTCGAGATCGACCGGCATCGGCCCGTGCGCCACATTCAGAAACCCCGCGCGATGCAACGCCGCCAGCAGGAAACCCGTATCCGAATACCCCAGCCATTTCTTCCGCCGCGCCGCCGGCCCCAGCCGCCTTGCCGCCTCCTCCGCGATCCGGTTCGAGCCATAGCCCCCGCGCAGGAACCACATCGCGTCGATATCCTCGCGATCACCATACTCCAGCACCGCCGCCAGCCGCTGCGCGTCGCTCCCCGCGAAATGCCCCTCCGCCAGCCGGCACTGCGGATGCACCAGCAGCTCGACATTCCCGTCATACGTGGTCGCCACGAACGCACTTATCCGGTCGAGCAGGCCCTGGTCCCCCAGCACGCCGGCCGGCGCCACGACGCCAATGCGGAACGTCTTTTCACTTGACCCCATACGCGCCTCACTGAGACATCCCGGAGATGTCCGACTCAAAGACCACCCTTGCCCATACGGGACCGTACTTCTTCTGCGGCATCGGCGGCAGCGGAATGTTGCCCCTTGCCCTGATCGTGAAGGCCCGTGGCCACGATGTCGAAGGCTCGGACCGCTCGCTCGACGCCGGCCGCACCGCCGCCAAGTTCGACTTTCTGAAAGCCAGCGGCATCGGGCTCCACCCGCAGGACGGCTCCGGCGTAACGCGCCCCACCCAGCTCCTCGTCACCTCCGCCGCCGTCGAAGACACCGTGCCGGACGTCGTCGCCGCAAAGGCCCTCGGCTGTCCGCAGGTCTCCCGCCCCCAGCTGCTCGCCCAACTTGTCAACTCGGCCAAGGTCTCGATCGCAGTCGGCGGCACGTCCGGCAAATCCACAACCACCGGCATGATCGCCTGGATCCTCTACGCCACGCGCCGCGACCCCACCGTGATGAACGGCGCCGTGATGAAGAATTTCGTCGCTGGCGACTCCCCCTTCGCCTCCGCCATCGTCGGCGAAGGCGACATCTTTGTCTCCGAGGTTGACGAGAGCGACGGCTCCATCGCGCTCTACAAACCCACCATCGCCGTCCTCAACAACATCGCCCTCGACCACAAATCGATGGACGAGCTGCGCAGCCTCTTCACCGGCTTCGTCTCGAAGGCCCAGGTCGCCGTCTTCAACCTCGACAATGACGAGACCCGACGCCTGCACGAAACGCTGCAGCTCCCGAATGCGCTCACCTATTCGCTCAACGATACAAACGCCGACTTCACCATCTCCGACCTCATGACTCAGCCCGACGGCCAGTCCTGCATGGTCACCGAGCGCTCCACCGGCGAGCGCCAGCGCATCTGCCTGCAGACGCCCGGCCGCCACAACCTCTCCAACGCTCTCGCCGCCATCGCCGCCGCCCGCGCCTGCGGCCTCGCCCTTCGCGAGGCAACCCTCGCCCTTATGAACTTCGTCGGCATCCGCCGCCGCCTTGAAGTTGTCGGCACAGCGAAAGACATCACCGTCATCGACGATTTCGGGCACAACCCCGACAAGATCGCAGCCACGCTCGCAACGCTCCACCAGTTCCCGGGCCGCTTGCTGGTCATGTGGCAACCGCACGGCTTCGGCCCCATCCGCCAGATGAAGGACGAACTGATCGAGATGTTCGCGCGCGACCTCGCCGCAAAGGACACGCTCATCATGCCCGAGCCTGCCTATTTCGGCGGCACGGTCGACCGCACCATGGGCTCCGCCGTCATCGCGCAAGGCGTATCAGCCCGCGGCAAGTCCGCCGTCGCCCTCCCCGACCGCGCCGCCTGCGGCGACAAACTCGTCGAGATGGCCCAACCCGGCGACCTCATCGTCGTGATGGGCGCACGCGACGACACGCTTTCGGAATTCGCCGCCGACGTGCTGAAGCGCGTTGGTGAGAAGAACTTCTGAACTCGGTGTTGCTCCGATAGCCCCCTCCGTCGCGCTGCGCGCGCCACCTCCCCCACTTGCTTTGCAAATGAGGGAGGCAATCCGAACGTCGCCACGCGCACCCGCTCATGCCTGTCTCGATCGCCGCGCGATCGGGGGCGGTGGCATGCGCGCCTCTTCGCGCGTGTGACGGAGGGGAACGCGCGACGGCTTCAGGCAGCCAGAACCAGCCGATTCTGCGCGCACGCTTTGGTTGGCGGGCCGAACAATCTCGACAACTTGCACGGATCAACTCCGCCAGTTTCAGACCCGGGCGTCCCCCACGCCTGGATCCATGAGATACTCCAGTCATCGATCCCGCATGGAGGGCGGCTGTACACCGTTCAACGGCGCAGGGTGGATGCAGGCGAGCGTGAAGAGCCTCTCGAGAAACGGTAACGCCGTCCACGAG
>CAIKXW010000121.1 GCA_903831485.1 uncultured Alphaproteobacteria bacterium
CAAGCCGATTCAGCCCCGCAATCGCGGACAGCAGGCTCGATTTGCCCGAGCCTGAAGGACCGAACACGACGGTGACGCCGCTGGCGGCGACTTCAAAATCGGCGGCGAGCCGAAACGCGCCCTTGCGGACGACAACGTCGCGCAGTTTCAGCGTCACGCCTCCAGCCTCCGGCGCGCCCAGCGCTGAAGCATTTCCGCGAGCACGAGGCCGGCGATGGCGGCGGTCAGCGAGATCAGCGCAAGGCGGAAGGCCGCGTCGTCGCGGCCCGGCGTGTTGAGCGCGGCGTTGATGGCGAGCGGCAGGGTTTGCGTCTCACCCTCGACGTTGGAGGCGAAGGTGATCACCGCGCCGAACTCGCCGAGTCCCGCGGCGAAGGCAGTGACTGCGCCAGCAAGGACGCCCGGCCACGCAAGCGGCAGCGTCATCGACCAGAACCGATCCCATGGCCCGGCGCGCAGCACGGAGGCTGCCTCGAACAGGCCAGGGTCTGTTGCTTCGAACGACAGGCGAATCGCGCGCACCATCAGCGGGAAAGCCATCACCGCCGTTGCGATGGCGGCGCCTTCGGCGCTGAACGCGAGCTGGATGCCGAAGGAGGACTTGAGCAACGCGCCCAGCGGACTCTGAGCGCCGAGCGCCAGCAAAAGGAGATAGCCGACAAGAACTGGCGGCAGGACGAGCGGCAGGTGTGCAATCGTGTCAACAACCGACTTGCCGGGGAAACGCGGCCGCGACAGCGCCCATGCGAACGCAATGGCGACCGGCAGCGAGAACAGCACGGCGCGCCCGGCGACGCCGAGGCTGGTGGACAGGATCTGCAGCTCCGCTGGCGTCAGCATGACGCGCACCATGTCGCGGCGGGCTTACGCCCTCAAGACAATAGTTCCTGCTGCGACGCTGCGATTCCCCGGCCAAGCGAGGATGGGTGGCTAGACTGGTCAATGCCGGCGGAAACTGCTTGAAGCGCCGCGATGAAACCGCCGCCCGTGACACTCACCATCCTGCGCCTGGGCGCGCAGGGCGACGGCGTGGCGCAGCATGATGGACAGCCGGTCTTCGTGCCGTTTGCCCTGCCGGGCGAAACCGTCGAGGCGGAGGTCGAGGGCGATCGTGCACGGTTGCTCTCTATCGTCACGCCCGACCCGGCGCGCCTGCCCGCACGTTGCAGCCATTATGGTGAATGCGGGGGGTGTTCGTTACAGCACCTTCCTGCGGATCGCTATCTCGCGCTGAAGCGCGACCTCGTTGTCACGGCGCTGTCCTTTCAGGGGATCAGCGCAACAGTTGATGACGTCGTGCAGGTTCCGCCCGCGACGCGGCGGCGCGCAGTGTTTGCGGCGCACCGGCGCGACAATGAGATCGTCATCGGGTTTCACGGCAAGCGCAGTCATCACATCGTGGGGCTAGGCGACTGCGCCGTGCTTACGCCCGGCCTCGTAGCTCTGATTCCGCGCCTCGCGCCCCTGGCGGCGATCGCAGCGCCGCGCAAGGACGCATTGACGATCACTGCGACGGAGACACTGACGGGCTTCGATGTGGCGCTGACCGGCGCGCCGAAGGGCATGTCGGCCGATACACGCGCTGCCGCCGCCAAGGCCGCGGAGGCAATCGTGCTCGCCCGGCTTTCGATCAATGGCGTGGTCGAGATGGAGCGTGCCGCCCCGACGCTGCGTTTCGGCGCGGCGGATGTGACGCTGCCGCCAGGCGGGTTCCTGCAGGCATGCCGAGAGTCAGAAGCGGCGATGCTGGCGCTTGTGCAGCAGGCGGTTGAGGGCAGCGAACGCGTTGTCGACCTGTTTGCCGGTGCAGGAACCTTCACTCTGCCCCTCGCGGCGGATGCACCGGTGCATGCTGTTGAAGGCGAGGAGGTTGCGATCAGGGCGCTTGGCCGCGCCGCGAAGAAGACAGCAGGGCTGAAGCCCGTGACGACGGAAGTGCGCGACCTGTTCCGCAATCCGCTGGACTGGAAGGACCTGAAACGTTTCGACGCCGCCGTGATCGACCCGCCGCGCGCAGGCGCGGAGGCACAGACACGCGAGCTTGCGACATCCAGCCTCAGACGCATCGCCATGGTTTCGTGCAACGCCACCACGTTCGCGCGCGATCTCAAGATTCTGACCGCTGCAGGCTGGCGGGTGACGCGCATCACGCCGGTGGATCAGTTCATCTGGTCGCCGCATATCGAAATCGTCGCCGCGCTGGAGCGGAAGCCTGCATGAACGTGTCCCTCTTCCTTCTGGCGCTGGGGTTGGCGGCGGACGCGTTTGCCGTGGCGCTAGGTCAGGGCGCAGTCGCGCGCGGCAACCCTTGGCGCGCCGCGCTTCTGGTCGGTGCGGCTTTCGGCCTGGCGCAGGCCATTGCGCCGCTGATCGGATGGTCGCTGAGCCTGCTGTTCGCCGGATTGATCGAAAGCGTCGACCACTGGATCGCGTTCGTCCTGCTCGCGCTGGTGGGAGGCAAGATGGTCTACGAGGGAATGAAGAAAGACCCGCCCGGCGAGGAAAGCGACCCGGGCAAGGAAAAGCTGGCGAGTGGCTGGACGCTGGTCACGCTGGCGATTGCCGTGAGCATCGACGCGGCGGCCGCGGGGATCACGCTCCCGACACTGGGCGTGCCGGTATTTATAAGCGTCGCCGTAATCGGCCTCGTCACCTTCGTTCTCTCGGCTGCAGGCGTCATGATCGGACGGGGGGGCGCCAAGGCGCTTGGCCCGCAGGCGGAGATCGTCGGCGGACTGATCCTCATCGTGATCGGCGCAAAGGTGCTGGTCGACCATCGGGCCTTTGGCTGATACGCGGACGGCGATGTCTACCCCGTCCGGCCTGCCGATCGAGGATGTGATCCCGCAGATCGTTTCCGAACTGCGGGACAGGACGCGCATGGTGATTTCCGCCCCGCCCGGCGCCGGCAAGACGACGCGCGTGCCGCTGGCGCTTCTGGATGAGGCGTGGGTTGCAGGGCGGCGGCTCATCCTCGTCGAGCCACGCCGGATCGCTGCGCGTGCGGCGGCGGAGCGCATGGCGGCGACGATCGGGGAGAAGGTCGGGCAGACTGTCGGCCTGCGCTCGCGCCTCGACGTGCGGGTCTCGCAGGCGACGCGGCTGGAGGTCGTCACAGAGGGTGTGTTCAGCCGGATGATCCTGTCGGACCCGGGTCTGGATGGAATCGCAGCGGTCCTGTTCGACGAATTTCATGAGCGTTCGCTGGACGCCGACGAAGGACTGGCGTTCGCACTCGATGCACAATCCGTGCTGCGCTACGACCTGCGCATCGTACTGATGTCGGCGACCTTGCCAGCTGACCTGACACAGGCATTCTTCGATGCGCCTGTCGTCGAAAGCCTCGGGCGCGCGTGGCCGGTGGAGACGCGGTATCTGGGCTATGAGCCGCGGCAGCGGCTTGAGGATCAGGTGGCGGCC
>CAIKXW010000122.1 GCA_903831485.1 uncultured Alphaproteobacteria bacterium
AACAGTCGCCTCCAACCGCGAGAAGATGCTGCGCGAGTTCTACGCCTATCGCGCTTCCGCCATCGATGAAGGGCGCAAGGGCGCCGTGCGGTCCTACGTGATCCCGCCGCAGCAGGACCAGTCGACGGCCGATCGCCTCGCGAAACTGCTTGCAGCGCAAGGCATCGAGGTCAGCCGCGCGACCGACACCATCCGCGCCTGCCGCAAGACCTACCCTGCAGGGTCCTACGCCGTGTCCCTTGGCCAGCCCGCCGGTCGCCTCGTCCGCACGCTGATGGAGCCGCAGGTCTCGCTCGACCCGAAATTCATGGCCGAGCAGGAGCGCCGCCGCGCCAAGGACCTCGAGCCCGAACTCTACGACGTGACGGCATGGTCGCTTCCCGTGATGTTCAACGTTACGACAGATCGCTGCGCCGATGAGCCAACCGGAGCCATGGCCGCGTTCTCGCCGGATACGGAACTCCCTGGCGCCGTGGCACGGCCCGAAGCAGCCTATGGCTTCCTTGCGCCGTGGGGCTCGACATCGGCTGTGCGCCTGCTCGCCTCGGCGCTGCGTGAAGGCATTGCGGTCTCCAGCTCGGATTTCGCCTTCACGCATGACGGCCGTTCCTATCCCGCTGGCACGCTCATCTTCCGCAATTCCGGCACGGACGGGCTCGCCGCGAAGCTTCAGCGTCTCGCCGCCGAAACCGGCGCGAGCATCACAGGGATCGACGACAGCTGGATCACCGACGGCCCAAGCTTCGGCAGCACCAAGGTGGTGAGCCACAATGCCCCGCGCATCGCTCTCGCATGGGATGCGCCAACGCGATCCAGCGCCGCGGGCAATCTCCGGTTCGTGATCGAGCGCCAGTTCGGCTACCCTGTGACACCGATCCGCACGTCGTCGCTGTCCTCAAGCGAAATCTCGCAGTTCGACGTCGTGATCCTGCCCGAAGGCGGAAACTTTGGCGGCGTGATGGGGGATGGGGGCGCGGGCCTGCGCGCCTGGATGCAGCGCGGCGGCGTTCTCATCGCGATCGGAGAAGCGGCGCGATTCGTATCGGATCCCAAGTCCGACATGGCGTCCATCCGTCGCGAGACCGCGTTCCGGAAGGACAAGCCTGCAACGCCCGATGACAAGGCGACTGCCCACGGAACGGAACTCACAACGCGCGATGCGCTGGCGGCCGCAGAAACGCCGATCGAGGAGTCCCCGGACGCTTCCCCCGGCGCACTGGTGAAGGCGACGCCTGATTTTGACCACTGGCTGGCCGCGGGTCTCAAGCCGACGCTCAACGTGCTGATGTCGGGCGGCGACATCTTCACGCCGGCCAGGCGCGACCACGGCGTCAACGTCGTCAGCTTCACCGGCCCAGAGGACCTCGTTGTGTCAGGCTATCTGTGGGAAGAGACGAAGCGGCAGCTCGCCTTCAAGCCGTTCGTCGTGGTGGAGCCGAAAGGGCGCGGCCAGCTCATCGTGTTCACCCAGAACCCGACCGTGCGCGCCTATCTCGACGGCCTCAACGTCCTGCTCGCCAATGCCATCTTCCGCGGCGCAGCGCATGCAACCGGGCCGCGCTAGGGAGCTGCAAGGGCGTTAGCCAGCCGGGCTCGGATCCGTCACCGGTTTCTTGTGCGCCACGGGCACGCCAGAAACCGCCGTCGCCACGATGTCCTTGCGTTCCGGCTCAGGCAGGCGATAGCGCTGCAACAGGCGCGTCATGGCCCAGGCATAGATGCCCGTGGCCGGCATGATGATGGCGATCTTGAACATGATCCACACGTTCACGCCGTCCATCGTCATTCCCAGGATGTTGTAGTTGACGCCCTGGTGGAAGGTGATGCGCACATACTCGTTGGCGCCGGCCAGCACGATGAAGAAGATCGCGAAGCTCCACGTCAGCTTGTCCCAGCCCTCGCGCGTGTAGTGGAATGTCTTCTCGAAGATGTACTGGAAGAAGTTCTTCTTCATCACCAGCCCGACGATCAGGAACACCGCGAACAGCGCGTTGAAGATCGTGACCTTGATCTGAACCCACGTCGCATCGCCCGTGACGAGCGTCATGATCCCGAACACGACGGTGACGCCCGAGGCTATCAGCGGGAAGATCGGCAGGCGCTTCAGCACCATCTGCATCGCAGCCATCGCGACGACGGTGCCGATCAGCAGCGCCCATGTGCCGTCCTCGACCTTGCCCGTGATGCCGTTGACCACGAACATCGCGATCAGGGGCCCGAACTCGCTGGCGATATTGACTGTTTGCTCCGCATTGAACGGGAAGACTTTTTTGACCCAGCTCATGCGATCCCTCTACGCCCGCCCCTGTTTCAGACATCTGATAGGGGGGGGTGATCCTTCAAGTCCTATAGAGCGCTGGAAGGCCCGTAAATCCCGGCGTTGCTGACGATTCCGCGTGGTTGCAGGTCATGGCAACGCGCGGACGCCGCAAGAGTGGCGAGCGAACTGCTGGCGCGGCCCATGCGCCGCGATAGGATCATCGCAAACGGGGAAACAATGATGAAACGCCTCTCAACCCTGATGCTGGCCCTCGCCCTGGCCGGCTGCGCCACGCTTCCTGACACTCCAGCCGGCCAGCCGGCCTGGGCCGGCGCCTGGGGCGCATCGCCCACAATCCCGCCGCCAGGGGGCCGCGCCTTCGATAACCAGACGGTGCGTCAGGTTGTCCGTCTGAGCCAGGGCGGCGACAGCGTCCGCATCCGCTTCACCAATGAGTATGGCGAGAAGCCGCTGGAGATCGGCGCCGCGACGATTGCGCAGGTCGGTTTCGACGGCGTTGTCGCCGGCCAGCCTGTTCCGGTCACCTTTTCCGGCCGCTCATCAGCGACGATCCCGGCAGGAGCGCCGATGCTGAGCGACCCCGTGGCCTTCAGCACCAAGGCGCTGGAATCCGTCTCGATCTCCATATTCCTGCCCGGCCAGACCGGGCCGTGCACCTGCCACTTCGCCGCAACCGCGACAGGCTACGTTTCCGGACCCGGAGATTTCACGCGGACGGGCTTCGAGGCAAAGGAGACCTTCACCAACCGCGCCTTCATCTCAGCCGTCGAGGTCGTGGCCGCCCCGGCCGCGACGATCATCGCCTTCGGCGATTCGATCACCGACGGCACCAACTCGACGCCTAACACCGATCGGCGCTGGCCGGACATCCTCGCCGCGCGGCTCTCCGCCAGTGGACAGGCGCGCGGTATCTCGAACCAGGCCATCGCCGGCAACCGCGTTCTGTCTCACCAGCTGCCGATCTTCGGCGAGAGCGCCCTCGCCCGCTTCGATCGCGACGTGCTGAGCGTGCCGAACGCGAAGTGGCTTGTCGTGCTCGAAGGCATCAATGACATCGGCATGGGCGCGGCCGCGCCGCCATCGGCCGACCAGATCATTGCGGCCTATCGCCAGATGATCGCGCGCGTGCGGCCGCAAGGCATCAAGGTCTACTTCGCGACGCTCCTGCCGTACGAAGGCGCTCGCTACTTCCACGAAAATGGCGAAGCGGTGCGCCAACGCGTCAACACCTGGATGCGCACATCGGGCGAGGCTGACGGCGTCATCGACTTCGATGCCGCAATGCGAGATCCCGCCAACCCGCGCCGGATGAAGGCAGGCCTCCAGTCCGGCGACTGGCTGCACCCAAACGATGCGGGCTACCGCGTCATGGGCGAGTCGATCGACCTTGCGCTGTTCAGATAGCGATCAGCCCTTGAGCTTGATCCGTCCGAGATAGTCGCCCTTGCCAAGCGGTACGCCCTGCGCGCGAAGCAGGTCATAGGCCGTCGTGGCATGGAAGTGCACGTTCGGCACTGAGAACGTCATCAGGAATCCGGCGCCCGTGAACGCCAGCGTGCGCTCGCCGACATTGAACACCACGTCCCTTTCTTCGAGCGCGTTGATCGCGTCGGGCGCATAGCCCTTTAGAGTCTCAAGCGCCTCGGCGACGGCTGCGTCCAGCGCATTCCAGTCCGCGGTGGGCGTGCCATAGGGCGGCTTGAACACCCCGCCCTTCACACCTTCCACGGCGCCGACCGAGTGACCGATCACGGCCTGCACCTGATAGCGGAAAGGCAGCATGTTCGGGTAGATGCGCGAGTCCAGCACGCTGGTCAGGTCGATGCTGTTTTCCTCGCAATGCGCACGCCCGCGCTTCAGAAGATGGCCTAGCGCGCCAACCGTCTGGGTGAATGCTGAAACCGTTGCATCGTAAAGCGTGATGGCCATGGAAGTGTCTCCCGTCCCGTTCTGAAAAAGATAAAGCCGCGCCGGATATCCAGCGCGGCTCCACCTGTTCTTGCGTCCGCGTCTAGCGCGTCGGCTTGCCCTTGTTCTTCTCTGCTTCGCGCTCAAGCTCACGCGCGCCGGCGAGAATGCCGATCATGCCGTGATTGCCCTCGTGGCACGCATACTCGTACAGCGCCGGCGACGGATAGAAGCTCAGCTCGGCCTTCCACGGCTGGGTGTAGGTGTCCGGATCGTTGACCGAGAATTCGTAGAAGATGTC
>CAIKXW010000123.1 GCA_903831485.1 uncultured Alphaproteobacteria bacterium
CCGCCGGGTCGGGGCGCTTGAATTCCTTCCAGCCGCCGCGTTCCTGCTGGAAATAGCGGGCCGGAGCCCCCGCATCGAGCGCGGTCTTGTATTGCTGTCGCGCCTTGGCGCGAGCGCTCTCATCTCCGCCGTCGAAGACGACCATCACGCGCTCGAACAGCGTGGCGTCCGCCTCCGAGCCGTCGAGCAGGACGGCGACCTTTGCGCCATTGGCGGGCGTTGCCTCGGTGGAGAGCAGCACGGGCTGGTTGGCGGCGTCGGTGCGGGCGCGGCCATGGGGGACGAAGCTTTCGTCCTTCCACGTCCACAGCGCGCGGTTGAGGCGCTCGGCGGTTTCCTCGTGGCCGACGACGACGACGCGCCAGCGGCGCTCGAGGCATTTTTCGATCAGCGGTGCGATGGCGGCGTCAACCGAGCCTTGCTCGATGTGGTAGAACCACCACTCGGCTGTCCCGGCGCCGGGCATTCGCTAGTCCTCGTAGTTGTCGGCGATCAGCCGGTCGAGGATGCGCACGCCCCAGCCTGTCGCCCAGGTCGGCTCCAGCGGATTGTCGTTGCCGGGCTTCCAGGCAGTGCCCGCGATGTCGATGTGCGCCCAGGCGCGGCCTTCATCGACGAAGCGCTGCAGGAACTGCGCGGCCGTGATCGAGCCGGCATTGCCCGCATTGCCGATGTTGCGCATGTCGGCAACGTCGCTGTCGATCTGCCTGTCGTAGCCGGCGCCGAGCGGCAGTCGCCAGACGGGCTCGCCCTCGACCTTGCCTGCGGCGGTGAGCTTCGCGGCCAGATCGTCATTGTTGGAGAACAACCCGGCATGCTCGTTGCCAAGCGAGATGATGATCGCCCCTGTCAGCGTCGCGAGGTCGATCATCGCCTTGGGATGGAACTTCTTCTGGGCGTACCAGAGCACGTCGCAAAGGACGAGGCGGCCCTCGGCGTCAGTGTTCTGGATCTCGATCGTCTTGCCGGCGGCGGCGCGCACGATGTCGCCGGGGCGCTGGGCGTTGCCATCTGGCATGTTCTCGACGAGGCCGACGATGCCGACGACGTTGGCCTTCGCCTTGCGCTTGGCGATGGAGATCATCGCGCCCACGACTGCGGCCGAGCCGCCCATGTCGCCCTTCATGTCCTGCATGCCGGGGCCGGGCTTCAGCGAGATGCCGCCCGTGTCGAATGTCACGCCTTTGCCGATGAAGGCGACAGGGGCGGACTTCTTGTCCTTCGCGCCCATCCACTTCATCACGACGATGCGCGAGCCGCGCACCGAGCCCTGCCCCACGCCAAGCAGCGAGCCCATGCCAAGCTTGGTCATCGCCGCGACGTCCAGCACTTCGATCTCGAGACCCAGCTCCGACAGCTCCTGGAGCCGGTCGGCATAGCTTTCGGGATGCAGCACGTTCGGCGGCTCGCTGACGAGATCTCGCGCAAACTCGACGCCTTCCGCCTTCGCCGCAAGCGGCGCGTAGTCGGCGCGGGCGCCGGCAGCGCTCTCGGTGACAATCGAGACGGTCGTCAGCGTCGGCTTCTTCTCGGCCTTCAGGTTCAGGCGGTACTGGTCGAAGCGGTATCCGGCGAGGCGGGCGCCCAGCGCGAGCTGCGCCGCCACGCTGCGGTCCGGCGCGCCGACGATGGCCAGCGACTTGGCGCCGCCCAGCAGGACGCGCTTCACAAGTGCAGCTGCGGCCTTCTGCCACCCGAGATCGGAGGCCGCCGATTTCTTGCCGACGCCAAGCGCGAGAACCCGTGAAGCATCGCTCCATTCAGGGGCCAGGATTTCAACGACCTGGCCTGATCCGCCCTTGAACGATCCGGCTGCGATGGCCCGGCGAATGGCCGATTCCGCGGGCTTATCGAGATCGGCTGCGAACTCGACGCCCTTGTCGCCCTCATAGCACAAATAGGCGATGGCATCCCCGATGGGTTCTGCGGAAAACTTGATCTGCATGGGGAAAATCGGTCCTGCCTATTGCCTACACATGGTCATCGACGAACGCCCCGGACGCGGTTAGCACTGAACCGTTCCGCCGTGGCCCTTCCACCGAAAGATTGGCTCCGACGGGAAGCGCCGGCCCCGGGTTTTCGAATGTACGGTTTTCAACGCTATCTTTTTCGCAACGTGTTGAGAACCCTCATCGCGATCGTCGGCGGTCTTGCGCTGATCGCCATTCTTACGCAAGGGCTCAGCCAGATTCAGGATACGATCGTCCAGAATCGGTCCTCGATGCTGACCTTCCTTTGGGCCAGCCTGCTGGCGACGCCCCAGATCATCTCCCTGCTCATGCCAATCGCCCTCTTCATCGCTACGGCGGCGGCGCTGAACGTGGCGCACCGGGAGAATGAAGTTGTCGTTGCGCAAGCCTCCGGCATGTCGAACTGGCAGGTTGCCTCGCCCGTGCTGCGGCTGGCGGTGCTGGCGGCGATCCTGCACCTTGGCCTGAACCTGTGGGTCCAGCCTTCCGCCTCGCGCGAGCTGCGGACGACACTCACCGCCGCCTCGACCGACCTCGCCTCCTCGCTGGTGCGCGAGGGTACGTTCATGACCCACAATGACGGCCTCACTACGTTCGCGGGAAACATGGAGGGGTCGGAGATCACCTTCCTCGTGGCGAACGACAGCCGCAACCCGAACAACGAAGTCACCTACATCGCGAAGTCCGCCTTCCTGTCCGAGCTGGAAGGCAAGCCGGCGCTGATCCTGCGCGACGGCATCCGGCAATCGGTGCGGGCCAACGGGGCGACGGAATCGCTGACGTTCCAGCAATCGCCGCTGGAACTCGGCGCTTTCGTCAACGACCAGAAGGCGGTGATCCTCGAGGAGTCGGATCGCTACCTGCCCGAACTCTTCTATCCGGATATGACCAACCATTACGACAACGCCAATGTCGACATGCTCGCGGCCGAGGGCCATGCGCGCCTTGCAACGCCGCTGCTGAACATCGCGATGGCCATGCTCGCGATTCTCGCCGTCCTGGGCGGAGACTTCAGCCGCCGGGGCTATGCCCAGCGCATTGCGATTGCATCTGGCGTGGCTTTGCTGGTGCGGCTCGCCGCGTTTGGCGCGACGTCTTCGGCGGCCAAGGATCCTGAGCTCAACATCGTCCAGTACCTGCTCCCGATCTTCGTGATCGCGGTGGTCTCGTTCTTCTATTTCATTCAGCCCATCCTGAAACGCCGGCGCGTCAGTGCGCGCGTGACCCGGTCGCCGCTGATGGGGCCCGCCTAGCATGGTGATTGCCGGGCGGATCCAGCGTTACATCTTTCGCGAATGCGTCGCCTCGCTGGCGCTGACGCTGTCGATCATCCTGCTCGCGATCATCCTGGTCGACGTGGTCGAGCAGATGCGCACCATCGGTGATCGCACGCAGATCGGCGTCGATGTCGCCTTCACCCTCACCATGATGAAGACGCCAGGGCTGATCCTCGAGACGCTGCCGTTTGCGATGCTCGTCGGCTCGATCCTGACCTATTCGCAGCTTGGCCGCCGCAGCGAGATTCCCGCCATTCGCGCCGCCGGCGTGTCAGCGTGGCGCTTCCTCGGTCCGGTCATGGTGCTCGCCTTGCTGCTCGGCGTACTGATGGTCACGGTGCTCGATCCGCTAGCGACCAAGCTCAACCAGGATTTCGAGACTGCGCGGGCACGACTGCTCGGCGGCGGCGCGCCCGTGGCCGACGGCGTGTGGCTGAGCCAGGGCGACCTAGAAGCAGGCGCCACCGAAGCGGCCGCGGAGCTGCCGGGCTCCAATCAGCAGGCGATCATCCACGGCCGCCGCGTCGTCGGCCGGGGTCAGGCGCTGGAGAACGTCACCTTCTGGTACTTCCGGCCGGGCCCCGGCGGGCCTGCCGACCGGGAGTTCACGCATCGGATCGACGCCAAGAAGGCGCAGCTCACGCCCGGCTTCTGGCAGCTGACAGACGTGATCGAGAATCGCGTGGCGGGGGAAATCCAGCGCAGCGCGACACTGGCCCTGCCGACCAACCTGGACAGCGATACGCTGCTGTCGCGCTTCGCGTCGTCCAAGACGATTCCGTTCTGGGACCTGCCGGGCTTCATCCAGGACGGACGCGCAGCAGGTATGGAGATCGGCGACTATGTCCTGAAGTACAACACGCTGCTGGCCATGCCTGTCTTCATGCTGGCCATGTCGCTGATCGGCGCGGTGGTGTGCCTGAGGCTAGCCCGGTCTGGCGGACTGTCGCGACTCATCGGGGCAGGCGCGCTTGCAGGCTTCGTGCTTTATTTCGCCACGCGGCTCGCGTCTGGAATGGCCGCATCAGGGGCGACCTCGCCCGAAGCTGCGGCCTGGTGCCCGCCCCTGTTCGCTCTTTTTGCGGTGCTAACCTTTCTCGCTCACGCCGAAGACGGCTGATCGGCCGGGTTCCAGGCCCGGCCCAGACGCTATGTGGCTTCCGGGCCGCGCTGCGTTTCGGAATGTTTCAAGGCGGTCAGCCGCCTTTACGCCTCAAAGGCCATTGCGTATCGGTCTAAGGCTGGGAGTCGCTCGCAACCGTTGCGCGAGGGGAGAGTAATGGTTTTGCGGCTAAGCGCCCTCGCATCCGTGGCCATTGCAGCTCTTGCTGCTGGCGGCACGGCATTCGCCCAGACGCCACCTACCGTCCCAACACCCACCCCATCTGCGCCTGCCGAAGATGACGACGAAGTCATACTGAAGGCGAATCAATTCGAGGAAGACCGGGACACGAGCGTCGTCACGGCCTCTGGCAATGTCGAGGTCCGCATCGGCCAGCGAACGCTTCGCGCCGACCGCGTGATTTACGACCGCATGACGGAAACGCTCCGCGCGCAGGGCAATGTCCAGATCACCGACGGCGCCGGACAGGTGCAGTTCGCAGACGAGATCGAGGCCGACGAGGATTTCACCAACGGTTTCGCCACGCGATTTTCAGCGCGCCTGGGAGAAACCGGACTTGTGACGGCCTCCTCCGCCGTTCGCACCGATGGCGTGCGCAACTCGGTTGAGCAGGTTGTCTTCACAAACTGCCCCGTGTGCGAGGAGAAGGGCGCCGATCCGACCTGGGCGCTGCGTGCGCGCCGCGCGACGCTGGACCAGGAAGATCAGATGATCTCCTACCAGGACGCGGTGCTCGAACTGGGCGGCTTGCCTGTGCTGTATGTTCCGTGGTTCGCCCATCCCGACCCCAATTCGGAACGGCGCTCGGGCCTGCTGACGCCTGACCTCGGCCTGTCATCGAAGCTCGGCGCATACTACGAACAGCCCTACCTCTTCGTCATCTCGCCCTCGGAAGACCTCACTGTCGCGCCGATGATCTCGACGGGCGTGAACCCGCTCGTGAAGGTCGACTGGCGGCGGCGTTTCTTCTCCGGCTTCATCGACGCCGAGAGCAGCTTCACCTACGAGCAGGATTTCGATTCCGACGGCGAGAAGTTCGACGACAAGGAATGGCGCGGCCATCTCTATGCGGTCGGTCGTTTCGACATCAACCAGGACTGGCAATGGGGCTTCGGCATCGAGCGCCAGTCTGACGATCTCTACGACCAGCGTTATGACATCGACGGAGAGGACGACCTTCGCGGCCTGATCGCAAGCCAGCCGCGCCAGCTGCTCTCGCAACTGTACGCCACGGGCCAGACGCCGGACTTCTATTTCGAAACGGGCGCCTTTGCCTTCCAGGGCCTGCGCGCCAACGATATCGAAACGCAGATCCCGGAAGTCCTGCCTTCGATCTACACGCAAAAAGTCTTCGACCTCGGCGCAGCCGGCCAGTTCTCAACCGATTTCAGCGCCATCGGCCTGTTCCGCGCGGACCAGCAGCGGCTTCCCAATGGCGATCCGGCGCTCGGCTTCGCCGGCGACCTTGCGCTCGACACCGCACGCGCCACGGCAGAGGCCGAGTGGGGCACGCAGCTCGTCTTCGGACCCGGCCTCGTCTTCGAGCCCTTCGCCTCGGGCCGGGGCGACGCTTACCACATCGACGATGGCGGAGTGGGCGGCGCGCGTGACGTGTCGCGTTTCCTCGGCGTTGCTGGCGCGACGATCAGCTATCCCTGGATCGCCCGCAGCCCGGGTATGGACATCATCATCGAGCCCATCGTGATGGCCGCCTATGGCACGCCCGACGCCAACGAGAAGCTCAACCCCAACGCGGTCCTTGGCGACCCGGACTTCGGTCTGAACCTCATCCCCAACGAGGACTCGCTGGTCTTCGAAGCGGACGAGAGCAACCTCTTCAAGCCTAGCGCCGTTTCCAATTACGATCTCTGGGAAGGCGGCGCCCGCGGCGCGGTTGGCGTCAACACGGTGGCCCGCATCGGCGCCGACATCGAGCTGTCGGCGCTGGTCGGGCGCCGCTGGCGCGAGGACCCCGATCCAGCCTTCAACCAGCTAAGCAACCTGTCCGGCGAGGAATCCGACTACGTCGCCTCCGTCCGCGCGGACCTTGGCCGCCTCTTCGAAGTCGGCGCCCGTTTTCGCGCAAACGACGAACTGGAGGTCGCCCGGGTAGACGTGGACGCATCGGTGGACTTCTGGCGCATCCGGGGCGATGCGCGCTACTTCAGGGTCGAAGATTCGAACACGACCCCCGGCATCTCCTCGGCGGAAGAGGGGCTGGTCTGGAACGGCTCGTTCAAGATCGATGACAATTGGGCCGCTGTCGTCCAGCAGTCCCGCAACATCACGCTGCGCCAGGACATTCAAGCTTCTCTGGGCATCCGCTACCAGGACGACTGCTCCTATTTCATGATCGCTTACGAGCGTTCCGGAGCGCGCGACCGGACCCTGGGGCCGTCGGAGTCGATTCGCTTCACCTTCGCCCTGACCGGGCTGGGCGGCGTGACACCCAACGATTTCGATTAACCGCCGCGGTGCGGGCTGCATCCGCAGGCTCGCATTTGCCCGTTTCCGCAGGTATATGCGCTAACGCCCGGCCTTGCCGGCGGCCATGTTTTTGCCTTCACCCTGTCTCAGGGTCGGGGCGGTAGGGTGACCTGATGAAACGACTTCTCGTACTGGCGCTAGCAGCATCCGTGGCCACAACCAGCCTCGTAGCGATGGCCCAGCAAACCCCGCAACCGGGCGCCGCCGCCCAGCCGACCGCCAACCGCGGTCGTAAGGTCGATGGCGTGATGGCGACCGTCAACGATCAGGTCATCTCGCAATCGGACGTGCGCAACCGCATGCGCTGGATGCTGCTTCGCTTCGAACAGCCGCCAGAGGATGAGAAGATCCTGCTCGAACTCCAGGATCAGGCCCTTGAAAGCCTGATCGACGAGAGGGTGCAGCTCGGCGAATTCAGGAAGCTGGTGAAGGATCAGGACATTTCCGGCCCCGAGATCGACGAGAGCGTCGGCGACGTCGCCCGCCAGTACCGCATGACGCCGGAACAGTTTGGCCAGGCGCTGAGCCAGGCCGGCATCCCGATGCAACACATCCGGGACATGGAGCAGGCCAAGATCGCCTGGACCGCCCTGATCCGCGGCCGCTACTTCAAGACCGTCCGCGTCTCCGAAGGCCGCATCGACGAGATGCTGGATCGGATCAAGGCATCTCTCGACAAACCGCAATACCGGCTCGCGGAAATCTTCCTCTACGCGCCTGACCAGGCTTCGCGCGAACTCGCCAAGGCCCGCGCAGCAACCCTGATCGAGAACGTCAAGCAGGGCGCCGACTTCCAGGCCCTCGCGCAGCAATTCTCTGCGGCGCCTTCTGCTTCTGCGGGCGGCGACCTCAACTGGCTTTCGCCGGGCGACATGCGTCCGGAAGTCGCTGACGCCGTGCTGAAGGCGGGCGAGCCTCCACTGGTCCTGGCCCCGATCGAAAGCGACAGCGGCGTCTATGTGATCGCGCTGACCGGCAAGCGGGAGCCCAGCGACCTCTCGAAGCAGATCATCCTCGATATGGAGCAGCTGATCACGCGCGGCGAAGGCGCCGTCGCCAAGCTCGACGCCGTGAAGGCGAGCGCGAAATCGTGCGCTGACCTTTCGAAATCGCTGGAAGGCGTCGAAGGCGTCACCCGGACGCCGATGAAGGACGTCGGCCTGATGCAGGTCGCCCCGCAATTCCGCACGCCGCTGGAAGGTCTCGGCGCCAATCAGGCGTCCCAGATCATCGATCTGACGGATGGCGGCAAGATGGTCTTCTTCGTCTGCAGCACGCGCTCGGGCGATGCCGACCTGCCCGACCGTGCAGAGATCAAGGACCGCCTGTTCAACCAGGAACTCGCCCTCGTGGCCGAACGCTACCTCCGCGACCTCAAGCGCGAGTCGACTGTCGTCCGGCGGTAGGCCAGCGACCTCCGAGTTACGAGCAGGTTGTCATTCTGGAAGCGCAGAGCGCTATCCGGGATGACAAATCGTGGTATCTGGCGGCCACAAACTGAACCTGACACACGCTCGCGTATCCCATGGCCGCCCCGACCCTCCCCCTCGCGATGACAATGGGCGACCCTGCCGGGGTCGGGCCCATCATCGCGTGGAAGGCGTGGGAACATGCACGCACCTCTGGCGGGCGGCCCTTCTATGTCATCGCTCCACCTGACGTGCTGGCCCGCGCGCGTGGTGCGGGGCCACTTGAGATCATCCCAGAAACCGGCAACGCGCTAACCACATTTCCGCATGCACTCCCGGTCATGCCGATCGAGGGCGCCGCCGCAACGCCAGGAGTACCCGCGTCTGCCACGGCGCCCGCCATCATCGAATCCGTCCGCCTCGCTGTTGAACACACACGCGCCGGCAAGGCGGCCGCAGTCGTCACCAACCCGATCGCCAAGGCGCTGCTCTACCGCGCCGGCTTCATGCATCCGGGGCATACCGAGTATCTCGCTGAGCTGTCGGCGGACGGGGGCGCCGCGCCGCGGCCCGTGATGATGCTGGTCGGCGGCGGGCTGCGCGTGGCGCTGGTGACGATCCACCAGCCACTGGCCAAGGTGGTGACCTCGTTGACGCCCGCGCTGATTGCCGAGATCGGCGGGATCGTGGGCGAAGCCATGAAGCGCGACTTCGGCATCGGCAATCCGCGCATCGGACTCTGCGGCGTCAATCCGCATGCCGGCGAGGATGGCGAGATCGGCCGCGAGGAGATCGAGATCATCAATCCCGCGGCCGCTCTGCTGCGCCGCCGCGGCCTCGACATCTCCGACGCGCGGCCGGGTGACACGATCTTCCACGAAGCGCGAGGCGGCCGCTGGGACGCCGTTATCGCCATGTATCACGACCAGGGCCTCATCCCCGTGAAGACGCTCGACATGTGGGGCGGCGTGAATGTCACGCTCGGCCTGCCATTCATCCGCACATCGCCGGACCATGGCGTCGCTTATGATGCGGCCGCCTCGGGAGAGGCGAAGGCCGACAGCCTGTTCGCCGCACTGAAACTCGCCGACGACATGGCGCGCGCGCATGCATCGGCGTCATGAGTACGCCGCTCACGCCGGGCCCGGCGAAGAAATCCCTCGGCCAGCACTTCCTGTTCGACCCGTCCATCCTGACGCGCGTCGCGACAGCCGGCGGCCCTGTGCAGGGCCGGACCGTTATCGAGGTCGGGCCCGGCCCTGGCGGCCTCACGCGTGCGCTACTCGACAGCGGCGCAGGGAAACTTCTCGCCGTCGAACTCGATGACCGTTTTGCGGCCGGCCTGTCGCTCTGGGCGGAGGCGCGTCCGCAGAATGGGGAGCCTCCGCGCCTGCACATCCATCATGGCGATGCGCTCGCCGCGAACCTGCCCGCGCTGGTGCAAGAAATCGGCGGCAAACTCCCCGCGATGATCGTCGCCAACCTGCCCTACAATGTCGGCACGCCAATGCTGGTGGAGTGGCTCAAGGCCGGCCAGCACGACGGCGCAATATGGCGGGGCACGATGGTGCTAATGTTCCAGAAGGAAGTGGCGCTGCGGATCTGCGCGGCGCCTGACGAGGATCACTATGGCCGTCTCGCCGTGCTGTCGCAGGCCGTCACGCGACCACGCATTGCACTGACACTTCCGCCGGGCGCCTTCCGACCGCCGCCGAAAGTAGACAGCGCCGTCGTCGTATTGGACCCACTGCCGGAAGCGGAGTGTTTCAACGACCTCGCCTCACTCGAGAAGGTGACCGCCGCCGCCTTCGGCCAGCGCCGCAAGATGCTTCGCGCTGCGCTGAAGTCACTGCCGGGGGCGGTCGAAGCGCTGGAGAATGCCGGGATTGATCCGACGCGGCGCGCTGAGACGCTTACGCAGGCCGAGTTTCGTGCGCTTACGAAGGCATGGCGCGCACGCGCCTAGTGCCCCTCGCCAGTCGCGCTGCCGCTCTGCGTCTTGGTCGCGAGGCGCGCATCCTTGAGCAGCTGGTCCACCATGATGCCCAGCGAAGCGCGCACGCGCTTGTTGCGCTCGGTGATCAGGATCGCGCGCAGTTCGTTGAAGGCGGTGTCGAGGTTGTCGTTCACGATGGCGTAGTCGTATTCGCCCCAGCGCAGGATATCCTGGCCAGCGCCATCGAGGCGCGACTGCACCGATTTCGGATCGGCCCCAGGCCGCCCCTCTAGCCGCTGCTTCAGCTGCGGCAGGGACGGCGGCAGGATGAACACCGACACCACATCGCCCGGCCGGATCGTCTTCAGCGCACGGGCGCCCTGCCAGTCGACGTCGAACACCACGTCCATGCCAGCGACAAGCCGCGCCTCCACTTCGCTACGCGGCGTGCCGTAGAAATTCTTGAATACCTTCGCCCACTCGAGAAACTCGTCGCGGTCGATCATGTGGTGAAACTGGTCGACGGAGCGGAAGTGATAATCCGCGCCATCCTGCTCGCCGGGACGCGGCGAGCGAGTCGTGGCAGAGATCGAAAGCTCCACACCTGGCACTTCGGAGATGATCCGCCGGCACAGCGTGGTCTTGCCCGCACCCGAAGGGCTGGAAATAACAAGCATCACGCCCCGGCGCGGCCGCACCTTCTGCGTTGGCGTAACGTCGGGACGATCATTCGACATTCTGGACCTGCTCCCGGAACTGGTCGATCAGCGATTTGAGCGCGAGGCCCGCATTGGTCAGCTCAAGGCTGGCCGATTTCGAGCATAGCGTGTTGGCCTCCCGGTTAAGCTCCTGACAGAGAAAGTCCAGCTTCCGACCGACCGCCTCGCCCGACGCGAGGATCGCCCGCGCCGAGTCGACATGGGCCGCAAGCCGGTCCAGCTCTTCGCGCACATCGGCGCGCGTCGCCATCATCAGGATTTCCTGCGCCACGCGATCGGGGTCAGTGGCGACATCCTTGCCGAGTTCGGCCAGCCGCGCCTTCAGGCGGTCCCGCACCAGCTCAGGCTGCTTCGCCGCGAAACCGCCCGCCTGCGCCAGCAGCTGTTCGGTCTGCGCCAGCATGGCGCCGAAGAGTTGCAGCAGGCTCTCGCCCTCTTTTCCGCGCGCGGCGGTGAGCATGTCGAGCGCGGCGGCGAGTCCCGCGAGCAGATCCTTCGCCACGAGATCATCGACCGACGATCCTGTGCGCGATGCGCCCTTCACCACGCCGGGGGCGCTGAGCAATCCATCGAACCGGGCCGGCGCGACGCCGGATTTCGTCCAGTGGCGCGAGAGCCGGGCGAGCCGCGCCAGTTCGCGCGTGTCGATGGCGCTGGCGCCCGGATCGCGCGTCCAGTCGATACGGAGCTGGAGCTGGAAGCTGCCGCGCTGGAAGCGGTCCTTCACGCGCTTGCGCGCCTCGAAGTCGATCGCGTCGCAGCCGGGCGGATAGTTGGTGCGGATGTCCACCGACTTGCCGTTGACCGAGCGCGCCTCCCACACCCAGACGCCCCATGGCGCCTGGCCCTGGGCCCGTCCGAAACCTGTCATCCCCCGGATCATGTCCGAATCCTGATTGGTTTGGACCGCCTCATGGCTGCCGGACCGCAGGGGTGTTCACGCCCGCCGCAGCGTTCTCGCGGCGCAGCTTCCAGTACGCGTCCACATTGCGCTGGTGCTCGGCATAGGTCTCGGAGAAAAGGTGTCCTCCCTTGCCATCGGCCATGAAGTAGATCGCCTTGCTGTTGGCCGGCTGCAGGGCAGCGCGAAGCGCGCCCGCGCCCGGATTGCAGATCGGCGTCTCGGGCAGGCCGTCGCGCTGGTAGGTATTCCAGCTGTCCTTCGTCGCCAGTTCCTTACTCGTGATCGTGCGACCGATCGGATAGCCTTTGGTGATGCCGTAAACGATGGTGGCGTCCGCCTGCAGGCGCATCCCGGTGCGCAGCCGGTTGATGAAGGCGGCGGCGATCAGCGGCTGTTCATCGGCATTGCCGCTTTCCTTCTCGATGACCGAGGCGAGGATAACGGCTTCCTTCGGCGAATTGAGCGGCAGGCCTTGCTGGCGGGAATCCCAGATCTCGGCGAGCAGCGTCTCCTGCGCCTTCTTCATGCGCTCGATGACGGACTCGATCGTATCACCTCGCGTCACCGCATAGTCGCCCGGCAGGAGCACGCCTTCGGCGGGAACAGCAGGCTGCTCGCCGCCGAGCTTGTAGGCGTGCGCTGCGCCGCCCGTCGCCTTCCATTCGCGTTCGGCAAGCAGTTTCACGATCATGTCGCTGGTCAGCCCTTCGGGGACGATCACCGCGTATTGCAGCGCCTTGCCGTCCGACAATTCCGTCACGATGTCTGCCATGCTGGCGCCCGAGGCGATCTCGTATTCGCCCGCCTTCATCACCGGATTCTCGCCCGTGAATTCGCGCACGCGCAGCGCAAGTCGGAACTGCCCTTCGTCGGCGATGGCGCCAGCCTCGGCGAGCTTCGTGGCGATGCTTTGTGTGGTGGCGCCGCGCTCGATCATCACGACGCGCGGAGCGCCGTCGGCCGTGGCGGGACCTGCGCCCGTGTAAACGCCATTAAGCCAGAACCATCCGCCACCAGCGGCGGCGACGCCTAGAAGCGCCAGCGTTAAGAGTATGCCGAGTAGCTTGCCCACGCACGAACTCCAGAAGCCGCCCGCCCATTCCCCGGCCAGCCATCACGGCTGGAGCCTACTCCGCGTACGCGATTCAGTCCGGCGCCTTCAACACAAGCGCGGCGTTCGTCCCGCCAAAGCCGAACGAGTTGGAGAGCGCCGCCCGCACCTTCTTCTTCACGGCCGTGTGCGGCGTGAGGTTTATCGGCGAGTCGAACGACGGATTGTCGAGGTTCAGCGTGGGGGGGATAACGCCATCGCGGATTGCCAGGGCGCAGAAGATCGCTTCGACCGAACCGGCCGCGCCCAGCAGGTGGCCAATGGCGGACTTGGTGGACGACAGGTGCGCCGTCGATGCGGCGTTACCCAGAACCCGCGCAACGGCTCGAACCTCGATCTCGTCGCCCGCAGGCGTCGAGGTGCCATGCGCGTTGACGTAGTCGATCTCGGACGCGTCGAGGCCTGAACGCTGCAGCGCAGTACGCATCGCGCGCTCGCCACCATCGCCGGACTCATCCGGCGAGGTGATGTGAAACGCATCGCCGGTCAGCCCATATCCGACGACCTCGGCATAAATCTTCGCGCCGCGCTTCTTCGCGTGTTCGTACTCTTCCAGCACAACGATGCCGGCGCCTTCGCCCATGACGAAGCCATCGCGGTCCTTGTCGTAAGGACGGGATGCTTTCTGTGGCGTGTCGTTGAAGCTGGTCGACATAGCGCGGCATGCGATGAAGCCCGCATAGCCGATGCGGCACACCGAAGCCTCGGCGCCGCCAGCGACCATGACATCAGCATCGCCCCACTGGATCAGTCGCACCGAATCGCCGATCGCATGAGCGCCTGTCGCACACGCCGTGACGACGGCATGGTTCGGGCCCTTGTAGCCGTACTTGATCGAGAGCTGGCCGGAGGCGAGGTTGATCAGCGCGCTTGGGATGAAGAACGGCGAAATCCGCCGCGGCCCCTTCTCGTGCAGTTCGATCGCCGTATCCGCGATCGCCTTCAGACCACCGATGCCTGAGCCGATCAGCACGCCGGTGCGGACGCGGTCTTCGTAGCCTTCGGGAGTCCAGCCTGCATCCGCAATGGCTTCGTCGGCCGCCGCGATTGCGTAAAGAATGAACTCGTCAACGCGCCGCTGTTCTTTCGGCGACATCGTCTTTTCGGGATCGAAGGAGTTCGGGTCGTCAGCCGACCCTCCGCCGCGCCCGCTGACCCAAGGAACCTGCCCGCCGATCTTGCAGGCAAGGTCCCCCGTTTCGAACAGGTCGACTTTCTTGAGCCCGGACTCGCCCGCGATGAGTTTCTTCCACGACGCTTCCCGGCCATTGGCCAGAGGCGTCACGAGTCCCATGCCGGTGATGACGACGCGCCGCATGTGAGAACTCCCGGCCGGAGTACGCGCCGGTTAGACGCGTTCCTTGATGAAGCGGACAGCGTCGCCTACGGTGCCGATCTGTTCCTGAACATCGTCCGGGATTTCGATGCCGAATTCTTCCTCGAAAGCCATCACGAGTTCGACGAGGTCGAGCGAGTCAGCGCCCAGATCGTCGATGAACGAGGCTTTCTCGTTGACTTTCTCGGCGTCGACTTCCAGGCGCTCGACCACGATTTTCTTCACGCGTTCGATCACGTCGGACATGTCATTTCCTTCCAGAATCAAGGTCCTCACGGACCCAGAAAAACCATCGTTGCGGGGCGGTAACACGCCCGAATTTCTTTGACCATAGCCGCCAAAAGCGCAGGGGCCTAGATCATCGCCATGCCGCCGTTAACATGCAGGGTCTGCCCCGTCATGTAAGCGGATTCATCCGATGCGAGATAGAGCGCCGCCGCGGCGATGTCAGCCCCCGTGCCGAGCCGTCCGGCCGGAATTCCCTTCAGCAGCCCCTCTTTCTGTTCGTCCTTGAGGACATCCGTCATCGGCGTGGCGATGAAACCGGGGGCGATGCAGTTCACCGTAATGTTGCGGCTGGCCACTTCCTGGGCGAGCGATTTGGTGAACCCTATCATGCCGGCTTTGGAGGCCGCATAGTTGGTCTGGCCGGCATTTCCGGTGACGCCGACGACCGAGGTGATTCCAATGATCCGGCCATGGCGGCGCTTCATCATCCCGCGCATGGCGGCCTTGGCCAGACGGAAATAGGCGCCGAGATTGACGTCGAGGACAGTATCCCAGTCCTCGTCCTTCATCCGCATCAGCAGGCCGTCCTTGGTCAGGCCGGCGTTGGAGACCAGGATGTCGAGGCCGCCGAGCGCCTCCTCAGCCTGCCCGACCAGTGCGGATGTCGCCGCGGGGTCCGACAGATTGCAGGGCAGTATCACCGGCGAACCGCCGATTTCCGCAGCGGCTTTCTCGAGCGCTTCGACCCGCGTGCCTGACAGCGCC
Source organism: uncultured Alphaproteobacteria bacterium (assembly GCA_903831485.1). The sequence goes on from CAIKXW010000123.1 coordinate 15,266, forward strand.
ACCTTCGCGCCAGCATCGCTGAGCGCCTTCGCGATCGATCCGCCAATACCGCCCGAAGCGCCGGTGACGAGGGCATAACGGCCCGTCAGGTTGAACATCTGCATCTCCAGATCAACTGAATCACGAGCGGACTTGTCCCGAGAATCCCGGTTCGCGCCCCGAAGCCTTACCCGAGAATGGCGGCGCTGGTCACGCCAAACTCTTCGCGAACGCTTCGAGGTCGCCCGGCACGTTAAGCGTCATCGTCTCGGCCTCCGGTGCATTCCGTTTGACCATGCCGGACAGCTGCTTGCCGGCCCCGGTCTCGATGAACTTCGTCACCCCGCCGCCGCCCTTGTCCGGCGCCTCGGCCATCCACTGGATGCTCTCCCGCCAGCGCACGCGGCCGGTGACCTGCTCGACCAGAAGCCGGCGGATATCGACAGGCTCTTCGATTGGACGCGCAGTCACGTTGGCTATCACCGGCACAACCGGCTTGCTGATCTTCGCGTCGGCCAGCGCCTCCTCCATCGCGACAGCAGCCGGCGCCATCAGTGGCGAGTGGAAGGGCGCTGAGACAGGCAGCGAGATCGCCTTCACGCCCTTCGCCTTGGCGACGGCGATGGCGGCTTCAACGCCCGCTTTCGTGCCAGAAATCACGACGTTTCCGTTGTTGTTGTCGTTCGCGACCACAACCGTTCCCGCGGCCGAGCCTTCCAGCACGATCACTTCGGCGATCTCGACATCAACCTTGCCGATAAGGGCCGCCATTGCGCCCTGGCCCACCGGCACTGCCGCCTGCATCGCCTCGCCACGCTTGCGCAGCAGCCTTGCCGCATCGGTGATCGAGAGAGCGCCTGCCGCAGCCAGCGCCGAGTACTCCCCGAGCGAATGCCCCGCCACAAACGCCGCCTGCGAAATCTTCACGCCGAAGCCGCTTTCCAGCGCACGAACCGCAGCAAGGCTGACCGCCATCAGCGCCGGCTGGGCATTTGCAGTAAGCGTCAGCGTCTCTATGGGGCCCGACCAGATCAGGTCCGACAGCTTCTCGCCCAGCGCCGCATCGACCTCATCGAATACAGCCCTCGCGGCCGGAAACGCATCCGCCAGCTCCTTGCCCATGCCGACGGCCTGCGAGCCCTGACCGGGGAAGATGAAAGCGATGCGGGACATGCAAAAAGCCTTGGAATCAGGAAGGAGAGCAGGATTTCCTATGAACTGGGGCGATTGGGCGCAAGGTGGACGGTCTTTCGCCCTGTGGAACGCTTGATTTGCAGCCCTTTTCCTGTATTGAGCCCCCTTCGCAAAGAGAGGCGGTCCCAGGCCCCATCCGGGTGCACGGGATCCATCGTGGGCAGTCCGCCCTTCGGACTGACTGCGCCGCCCCTCGCTGAAGGGATAAAAAATGGCACTTTACGAACACGTGGTCGTCACGCGACCCGATATCTCCCCACAACAGGTCGACGCGCTGGTGGAAGACATCACCAGGATCGTCACCGAAGGCAAAGGCAAGGTCGAGAAGTCCGAATACTGGGGCCTCCGCAACCTGTCCTACCCGATCAAGAAATCACGCAAGGCGCACTACTCGCTCCTGAACATAGACGCCCCCGGCCCGGTGATCCACGAGATCGAGCGCCGTCACCGCATCAACGAGGACGTGCTGCGCTTCCTGACCGTCAAGGTCGAGGAACTGCAGGCTGAGCCTTCGCCCGTCATCGCCCGCAAGGATCGTGACGAGCGCAAGCGCCGTGACGACGACTTCGGCGGCGGCTTCTCGGGCGGCGGCTTCCGTGGCGGCGACGACCGTCCGCCGCGCGGCGACCGTCCTCCCCGTGAAGATCGTGGCGATCGTCCGCCCCGTCCGCCGCGTGACCGATAGGAGCAACGCACATGGCACAAGTCAAAGTCAACATCGCCAACCTGCCGTCGCGCCGCCCGTTCGGCCGCCGGCGCAAGGTTTGCCCGTTCTCTGGCGCTGACGCACCAGCACTCGACTACAAGGACGTCAAACTCCTCCAGCGCTACATCTCGGAGAAGGGCAAGATCGTTCCTGCCCGCATCACTGCGGTGTCGGCAAAGAAACAGCGCCTCCTGTCGCAAGCGATCAAACGCGCGCGCCACCTGTCGCTGCTTCCGTATCTCGTGAAGTAGGAGGGAACACCCTATGGACGTCATCCTCCTGGAACGCGTGGAAAACCTCGGCGCCATCGGCGACGTGGTCAAGGTGAAGAACGGGTTCGCCCGCAACTTCCTTCTCCCGCAGCACAAGGCTCTCCTCGCCACAGACGCCAACAAGGCCCGGTTCGAGCGTGAGCGCGCGGCCATCGAAGCCCGCAACGAGAAGGCAAAGGCAGCGGCGCAAGGCGAAGGCCAGGCGCTGGACGGTACGACCTACGTGCTGATCCGCCAGGCCGGCGAAACCGGCCAGCTTTACGGCTCGGTCGCCGCTCGCGATATCGCGGACGCGATCAACGCTGCCGGCCACAAGGTCGAGCGCAAGCACGTGGCGATCAACCAGCCGATCAAGACGATCGGCATGCATGACGTGACGATCCGCCTGCACCCGGAAGTCGCCCTCAAGGTTACGCTCAACGTCGCCCGCTCGCCGGACGAAGCTGAACGTCAGGCCAAGGGCGAGAACGTCATCGCGGCTGGCCAGGCTGCCGATCGCGCTGCCGACATCGAAGCCGCTCAGGAAATCGCCGCTGCCGCCCAGGCTGCCGGTTTCGACCGCGGCCCGATCGACGGCTGATCCGGTTCCTTCTGCTCAAACGAAGAAAGGCCCGCTGGAAACAGCGGGCCTTTTGCTTTGGACCGGCCCCGATCGACCGAAAATAAGTCATTTCCTGTTTTTTCTGCCTAATTTCTTGGCGACTCTTCCGACGCCGAGAGCCTCACGCACAACTCATGGGCGCGAATCCGCCCTTGCGCCTAAGCAACGGGCAACGCCGCGATAGTCGGCGAACACATTTTGAGGGACCCCATGACCATCCTTAAAGCCGGCCGCGCTGCGGTCGCTGGCCTTGCCATCGCCCTGCTGACCGCTCCCGCGGCCTTCGCCGAGACCAACACCGGCGACACGGCCTGGGTTCTGACCGCCACCGCGCTTGTGCTGTTGATGACCCTGCCGGCGCTGGCCCTGTTCTACGGCGGCCTGGTGCAGTCGAAGAACGTGCTCTCCGTGCTGTCGCAGTGCGTCGTCATCGCCTGCCTGATGTCGCTGCTCTGGTTCTTCGTCGGCTACTCCATCGCGTTCGGCGATGGCGGGGCGGGCAACGCTTTCTGGGGCGGCCTCGACAAGGCGTTCCTCAACGGCGTCACGGCGGAGAGCGAGACCGGAACGATCCCCGAATCCGTGTTCTTCATGTTCCAGATGACGTTCGCCATCATCACGCCTGCGCTGATCGTCGGGGCTTATCCCGAGCGCGCCGGGTTCGCCTACGTCCTCATCTTCTCGTCGGCGTGGCTGCTGCTGGTCTACGCGCCGGTGTGCCACTGGGTCTGGGCGTCTGGCGGCTGGCTGTTCGAACAGGGCGTGCGCGACTTCGCGGGCGGCCTCGTCGTTCACGCGACCGCAGGTTCATCCGCGCTGGTGATCGCGACCGTTGTCGGCAAGCGCAAACACTTCCCTAACGAAATGCGCCCGCCCCACAGCCCCGTGCTGGTGATGATCGGCGCAGCGATGCTGTGGGTCGGCTGGTACGGCTTCAATGCGGGCTCCGCGCTGGGCGCCGGGCAATCCGCCGGCAACGCCATGCTGGTCACCCACCTGTCGGCCTCCGCTGCGGCGCTGACCTGGATGGCGATCGAATGGGTGAAGTTCGGCCGTCCCGGCCTTGTTGGCACGGTCACCGGCCTGATTGCAGGCCTCGCGACGATCACGCCCGCAGCCGGTTCAGTCGGTCCGATGGGCGCCGTGATCATCGGCGTGCTGGCCTCAGTGGTCTGCTTCTATGCGGTCACGCTGATCCGCACGATGCTGAAGATCGACGACAGCCTTGACGTGTTCGCGGTCCACGGCGTCGGCGGCATTCTCGGCACCCTCATCCTGCCGCTGCTCGCCACGCTTGGCCCGCTGGCGCCGGGACTGGGCGAGGCGACAGTCGCGCAGCAGTCATTGGTGCAGCTACAAGGCGTGCTCGCCATTGTGGCGTGGTCGGTGATCGTGACCTTCGTAATCGCAAAGGCCACTGCGTTCCTCGTCAGCGCCCGCGCCAAGCCCGAGGCGGAAGTCGAAGGCCTCGACATGCACGTGCATGGCGAACGCGCCTGGCACGGCATCGGCGGCTAGATCAGTCGGCTAGAGCCCGCCCGCGCCCCTGGCGCGCGACTGGTTCGGCCGCTTGATCGCCGCCGGCGAGAGCGCCAACACACGCGCATGGCCGACCCAGTCGTCGCGGCGGATGCGGCCACGGAAATGCATCAACTTGCTCTCAACCCAGTCGATCTCCTGCGGCGTCCATTCCGCAACCTGCCAGAAATAGTAGACGCCCAGATCATGCAGGAGCGCGCGCAACATGGGGCCGACGCCATCGATCGCTTCCAGATCGTCGGGCGGTCCGAAGGCAGGCTCCGACAGCAGGTTGGCCTCATCGTTCGCGCGCCGGAAGGCGTTGATGGGGTCGGTGTCGCGCTCGGGCCGCGTCGGCGCCGGTTGCTGCTCGGGCTGGCGTACGACGTGAAGCGGCGGCGCCATGCGCCCGTCCGAACCATCCGCACGCTGCACCAGCGCGTCCGCCCGCGAACGCAGCATATGATGCACGGCGGCAAGGCCATACTCGATCGCCGTCAGCCGGTTCTCCATCGCCACCAGGTCGCGCCGGTTGTCGATCGCGCGCACCGCGCCGATCACCGGCGACATGTCCGGCCCCGGCATGCTGCCTATGGCTTCCTCGATGCCGGCCAGGCGCCGGTCGATCGGCTTCATCGCCTGCGCGTCACGCACATCATTCTGGAGACCAGCGACCGCCGCATCGAGCGCTGACAGCCGGTTGAACAGCGGCCCCAGATCCTGCGGCGGCTTGTCGAGCGCCACGACAAAGGCTTCGAGATCGGCGAGCGAGGCATGCAGCGGCTGCAGGTTGGGCTGCGGCAGGTTAGCGATCGACGCCTGTACCTCGCCAAGCCGAGTCTGGATCGGCGCGACATCGGGAATGCGGATGTTGGCGACAGCGGCGTGAATCTCGGACAGGCGCTGCTGCAGCGGCGCAAGGTCGGGCGAACGAACAGCACCGATCGCGGTTGAGATCGTTGCGAAACGGCTGGAGATCGCCTCCATGTCAGTGCGACGCGACACCTCGATGCGCGCGCCAAGATCGTTCAGCCGCGGTTCCAGCGCATTGACCGTGAGGCCCAGCGAGGCCAGGCCGGCATGCACCGGTCCAAGATCCACATCCTTCAGCTTCTCGATCGCCGACTCCAGGCGGCCGAGGCGCTCGTCGAGCGCGGGGCGGACTTGCGATACGGCAGCGTCGACGTCGGATACCCGCGCGAGCACAGGATCGAGCGAGAAGGCCGCGAGGCGCGCTTCCAGAGCATCGATGCGCTGCTGCACTGGCGTCAGGTCCGTCTCCGGCAGGCGGATGTCGGCGACCGTGCGACGAATGCCCTGCAGCGTATCGTCGATCGGCGCGAGGTCTACTTGCTTCTGCCCGGCCAGCGCGGCAAGGACGGTCGCCGCCTGCGTCGCCACGTCATCGCGGGTGGCGAGCTTGGTGAGTTGGCTGGCCTGCTCCAGCAGCCGCTCGCGGCTCTGCGCCAGCGATTCAAAGCGCCGGTTCAGCCACCACCACATCAGTGCGGCGCCAAGTGCTGCAGCGAGCAGCATGAGAATGAAGATCTGGAGAAGCAGGAACCACATGAACTTGTCCGTCAGTTAGGCGGTGAACGCAGCGTGCGGATTTCGATACGGCGATTGCGGGCGCGGCCCTGTTCGGAGCCGTTGGTGGCGACGGGCTCGGCAGCGCCCACGCCTTGCGCCACCAGCCTGTCAGCCGCGACGCCACGCGATATCAGCGCGGTTCGCACGGCCTCGGCGCGGCGAAGGCTCAAACGCGTGTTTGCCGCCGCCCGTCCGACATTGTCGGTATGTCCATCGATGCTCAGCGACCCGCGGCAGTAGCCAGCGGCTGATGCGATCGCGTCGAGCAGCGCATCGCTACCGACCCCGATGGCGGCGCTATTGGTCGCGAATTCGATGCGCGCGCTAGCGAGAATGCTCGCCATGGTCTCGTCGCAGGCCTCCGCCTCGGCGGGCGAAGGCGGCGTTGCAGCGTCGGGATCCGACCCGTCGATCCGCGGCCCCAACGATCCCGGCAGCAGCGGGTCATCGACCCAGGTAAACTGGCTGATCACCCAGGTCGCCGGCGCCGCCTGTCCGAACAGGGTATCGGCCGGCGCAAGCATCACGGCCCGCTCAGCTGCGGCGGCGGCTTCGCGCGAGGGCGGACGTCCTTCCAGCACGACCCACTGCCCCGACACCGACGCGGTCGCCCACGTCGCGCCGGATCGCTGCAATGCGGCGCGCGCCGATGCTTCCGTCGCCGCCTGCACCTCGCCGAAAGCGAATGGCACCAGCGCCACAATCATCAACAACACCAGCCCTAGCAGCGGGACCAGGCCGTAGGGCACAAACGGGTAACGCGTTGCGGCGGCCTCAACAGTCCCAACCTGCCGGCGCGCGGGGAGCCAGTTCGGCCGGGGCCGATCTGACTGGGAGTTGTCTGGCAGGGGCGGTTTGTCCATGAGCCATCCCGAGCAACCCTTCTGGCCGCCTGATCCTTATGCCGCAGTCTGTCCGGAAAGCCGATGGCGGTCTCGCCGGACGCGAATCCCGAGGATTCCGTGCAAATTGGACCGTTTCGGGCCGAAAACGCCGCTTGCGGCCCCACCACCCCTCACTTATAAGCCGCGCTTCCCGAAAGGACGCGATCGTCGCGGCCTGTGTAGTCAGGGTGTCTGCCGCTCCTCCAACGGAGATCGGCCATCAGGGCGAAACGGAGAGCAAGATGTCCAAACCCGAAATCGTCCTCAATGTCGACGTGCGCGAGCGCACGGGCCGCGGCGGCGCCCGCGAAGTCCGCAACCAGGGGCGCGTGCCGGCCGTGCTTTACGGCGGCGACAAGGCCCCGGTTCCGATCTCGATCGACAAGAAAACCATCAACATCGCCCTCAAGTCGGGCAAGTTTCTCTCGCACACCGTGACGCTGGAATACAAAGGCGAGCGCCAGCTGGTGTTCGCGCAGGACATCCAGTTCCACCCCGTCACCGACGAGCCGACCCACCTCGACCTCTACCGCGTCGAAAAAGGCCAGATCATCCGCGTGGCAGTTCCGGTTCACGTCACCGGCCAGGGCGTCTCGCCCGGCATCAAGCGCGGCGGCGCGATGAACATCGTGCGCCACGAAATCTGGCTCTACGCCCCGGCCGACAACATCCCGGAGCATCTCGAAGCTGACGTCTCGTCGATGGAAATCGGCGATGCGCTCAAGATCTCCGCGATCCCGCTGCCGGAAGGCGTCCGCCCGACCATCGAGGGCCGCGACTTCACCATCATCACCATCGCGGGCCGCAAGGCCAAGGACGACGTGGCCGAGGACAAACCGGCCGCCGACGCCGCCGCGCCTGCCGCCGCCGCGCCTGCCGCTGGCGCCAAGGCTGCCGCTCCGGCTGCTGGCGCTAAGGCCGCTGCTCCGGCCAAGGCTGCGCCGGCCGCGCCGAAGAAGAAGTAGGAATGTAGAGCTGGCGCATCATCCGCGATGCGCCAGCCCATTCTTCGGGACGGCTCTGATGCTGCTCATCGTGGGCCTTGGAAACCCCAGCGCAAGTACGCCGGCAATCGCCACAACCTCGGCTTCATGGCCGTGGACCGCTTCGCGTCGAAACATGCGTTCGGCCCGTGGCG
>CAIKXW010000124.1 GCA_903831485.1 uncultured Alphaproteobacteria bacterium
AAGGACCTGGTGGTGGATGGTGTGGCGCCGTCTGCCGCCGATGCTGGCCTGCAGGGCAGGAATGCGGCGCGCCTTTCGGGCGCCCAGCGATTGATCAACCGCCTGACCCTGCCGGAAGACCGCGCACGGGCGACCCAGCCGATCGAACCTTCGGCCGTCGCGCAGCTGTATCGTGGCTATGAAACTCAGGGCGAGATGAAGAGCTCGTCCGTGTCCGGCGGAATTCGGGCGACGGGTATCGTGACCTGGAAGTTCGATGAAGAAGGCGTGCGCGCCTACCTCGATCAGCGCGGCGTTCCCTATGTCGACAACCAGGCGGCGCTGGCGCTCGTTGTGCCGGTCGCGGCGGCGAATGTGAACCCCAATGACTGGGCTGCGCAGTGGGTTTCGGGATCCGTAGGCAAGTCCGATGAGACCTCGCTGGCGCCCTATATCGCTTCGACGCGCGGCTGGTCGCAGCGTCCGACGACTGCGGATGTCCAGGGCGAATTGAGCGCGACGGGCGCTGCGCGCGGCGTCATCGCCGAGGCTTACATGCAGGGGCCGCAATACTTTGTGCGGCTCACAGACATGCGCGCCACCGTGCCCAACCCCACCATCGGCGTCGTTGGCCCCTTCGTGAGCCTCAGCTCGGCGCAGGCCGCTGCGGTTGGCGAAATGGAGCGCGCATGGAAAGCCTCGTCGGTGGTTCGCTCCACCGGATCGACGGGCGTTTCGCTCATCGCGAACTTCGCCGACCTGCAGCAATGGACGCGCATCCGGAAGGGGCTTGAGTCCTCCCGGTTGATCCAGGACCTCAACGTCGAGTCGATTACTGTCGCCGGCGCGGACATCACATTCAACTATGCGGGCAGTCCCGAACAACTGCAGTCAGACCTGCGTTCGCGCGGCGTCGAACTGACCAGCGCCAATGGCGGCTGGGTGTTGCAGGCGACGGGAGCGCCATGACTGGCGCATCTGGCGGCAACCGGCACGCCGGCCAGCTGTTCCTCGATTTTCCGAAAGCGGACCCCGACAGCAGGGCCCTGATCGAAACTGGCTCCTATGCGGACGCGGTAACCGCGATACGCCGCTGGCGGCTGTGGCCCGGTGGGCAGATGGCGCTCGTGGGCGAAGCGCAATCCGGACGGACGCGGCTGCTGCGGATGTGGGCGGAAGATGCGGGAGCGGCATTCGTCACGGGTGAGGGGCTGGCGGACGCCGAAATCGATGAGATCGCCCGGCTGTCCGTTTCCGCCCTGGCGGTCGATGACGCCGACCATCCGCCAGCCGCCATGGGACTCTTTGCGGCGCTGAACCTGTGCCGGGACCGCCGCGCCCCGGTCCTGTTGTCCGGCCGGACCGAGCCGGCCGGCTGGTTCACGAGCCCGCCCGACCTGCGCTCGCGCCTCGCCGCCATGCCCGTCGCCCATATTGCGCCGCCCGATGATGAGACGTTGGCCGCCCGCCTGCGCGAGGAATCCGCCCTTCGGCACCTGATAATTCCAGAGGAATCCGTGACTTATCTCGCCCGCCGGATGGAGCCTTCATGGGAGGCGGTGGGCCGGGTCGCCGACCAGATTGCCCGTACGCCGGGCAGGGCGGAGGGGCTGCGGTCGGCCCGCGCGGTGCTGGTCGCGCTGGGCATGGATCCGGGCTGATCTGTCATTACCGCAAAAGATCGGTAATCTATTGATGCTAAGCGAGTCCTTCATGGCTGGCGTCAGACCGGCCGAAGACACTGGGCGATGATGGCAGACCGAGCTGACAAGGCGAACCGTGGACGCGTGCGCGAAATCGCGCCGGCAAGCCGAAATGCGCCCGGCCTGACCTCGCCTTTAGCCAATTCGCCGGAGCGTTTCTTCAACCGCGAACTCTCGTGGCTGCAGTTCAACAGCCGCGTGCTGGAGGAGGCGGAGAACCGCCGCCATCCGCTGCTCGAGCGACTGCGCTTCCTGTCGATCTCGGCGTCGAACCTCGATGAGTTCTATTCGGTCCGCGTCGCCGGCCTTCGCCAGCAGGCGCGCACCGGTATCACGCGCGTCTCGTCCGACGGCCTCACGCCGATGCAACAGCTTAACCAGATTGGCGCCGAAGCTGGCCAGCTGATGGCCGAGCAGCAGCGCATCTGGACCGACAACCGAACCGAGATGCAGCGGGCAGGGCTCGCCG
>CAIKXW010000125.1 GCA_903831485.1 uncultured Alphaproteobacteria bacterium
ATCCCCATGTCGGACGGCGCAGGCGTTGTGACCGCGGTGGGCGCAGGCGTCACCGAGTTTGCGGAAGGCGACAGCGTCGTCTCGACATTCTTTCCGGACTGGCATGGCGGGGAGCCGACGGTCGACCTGCTTCGCGCAGTGCCCGGCGACCGCGCTGATGGTTATGCGCGCGAGGTTGTCACCGCGCGGGCCACATCGTTCACGCGGGCGCCGAAGGGATATTCGCACGCAGAGGCGGCGACGCTGACGTGTGCGGGCCTGACCGCGTGGCGCGCACTGGTCGTGATTGGAAACATTAAGGCTGGCGATGTCGTGCTGACGCAGGGCACGGGCGGGGTTTCCATCTTCGCGCTGCAGTTCGCAAAGGCTGCGGGCGCGACGGTGATCTCGACGACGTCAAGCGCCGACAAGGCGGCGCGCCTGACGGCGCTCGGCGCGGATCACGTGATCAATTACAAGGACGACGCAGAGTGGGGCCGGACGGCCAAGAAGCTGACCGGCGGGCGCGGTGTTGACCACGTCGTGGAAATTGGCGGCGCAGGCACGATCGAACAGTCGATGCGGGCGAGCAGGCTTGGCGGGCACATCTCGTTGATCGGCGTGCTGGCGGGTTATGTTGGATCGATCAACACGGCTCTGCTGATGAGCATGCAGATCAAGCTGATCGGCATCACGGTCGGCGCGCGTCAGCACCAGCAGGACATGGTCCGGGCCATCGCGGCGAATGGCATCAAGCCTGTGCTCGATCAGTCGTTTGCGCTCGAGAAGCTGGCCGACGCGTTCCGCCGGCAGGAGTCGGGCCAGCACTTCGGCAAGATCATTGTCGAATGGTGAGTCGCGAGAGGCGTTTGCCACGACTCCCTGAAGGCGATATCCAGCCGCTCCTCGATCCGGGGCAATAGCGATGCGCGTTCTTCATGTCATGGCCGGCGCCAAGGAAGGCGGAGCCGAGAACATCATGCTGGAAGGCGTGATGGCGCTGGCGGATGCAGGCGTCGCGCAGGCAGTGGTGACGCGGACCGACAATGAATTTCGGCTCAAGGCGTTTCGCGACAAAGGCATCCGGGTCGAGACGGCGAGCTTCAACAAGCTCTGGCCGTTTCCGACGCAGGGCGCGATCGCGAAGCTGATCCGCGAGTTCAAGCCGGATGTGGCGGAGTACTGGATGGGGCGCGCGGGGGAGTTTGCGCCGTCGTCTTTCCGGTCGCGGTCGATCGGCTGGTATGGCGGCTATTACAAGTTGGTGCGGTTTGCTAACTGCGCGTGGCATGTGGGGCTGACGAAGGACCTGCTGCGCCATATCCGCGAACAGGGCGTGCCTGAGAACCGGGCGGCGATCATCCACACCTACGCGGATTTTTCTGGCGTGCCTCCTGCCGATCGCGCCGCGTTGAACACGCCTGCGGATGCGCCTGTGGCGCTGGCGCTGGCGCGGCTGCACGAGAAGAAGGGGCTGGATACGTTGCTGGATGCGACGGCGAAGGTGCCCGGGCTGTATGTCTGGATCGCGGGCGATGGTCCGCTTGAGGCTGAACTGAAGGCGCATTGCACGCGGCTGGGGCTGGA
>CAIKXW010000126.1 GCA_903831485.1 uncultured Alphaproteobacteria bacterium
AGCATGGCCGAGCCGAATGTGAACACAGTCGAGCCGCCCTGCGAGTTGGGCAGGCCGCCCGGCTGCTTGAACTTCGGATCATCCCACGGCGCCTTGGCGTTGGGGTTGGCCTTGCACCACGCCTTGGCCTTGGCGACCAGTTCGCTCGTCGGCGCGAGATCATGCACCACGCCGTTCGACTTGGCCTGCTCGGCCGTCATGCTCTCCCCTTGCAGCAGGAAGGGCGCCGCCGCCTGTGCGCCCATCAGGCGCGGAAGGCGCTGCGTGCCGCCGCCGCCCGGCATCAGGCCGACCTTGGCTTCCGGCAGGCCCAGCTGGAGCCTGGGGTTGTCGCTCGCCGCGATGCGGTAGTGGCATCCCAGCGCAACTTCGAGACCGCCACCAAGCGCGAGGCCATTGATCGCGCACGCCACCGGCTTCTTGCCGGTCTCCAGCGTGCGGAGCAGTTTGTTCATGCCGAACGAGCGCTCGAACGCCGCCTTCAGCTGCGCTTCCGGATCGCCCTTGTCCGCGCCTCCGCCCGAACCGCCGCCGAGTTCGCCGAGATCGGCGCCGGCACAGAAGCCGCTCGTCTTACCCGACGTGATGACGAGTCCTTTGATCGCGTCGTTCGTCGCCACTTCCTTGGCGATCGCGCCGAGGTCGGCGATCGCCTTCGCCGTCAGCGTGTTCATCGAGCGGCCGGGCACGTCGAATGTGGCCGTCGCGATGCCGTCTGCATCCACGTCCCAGCCGAATGTTTCGAGATTCATGGTCATTCACCTTTCGGCGGCTTGTCGCCGTCTTTCTTGATATTGTCGGACGCGAACACGAACAGCACCGCGCCCATCACCAGCGTCACCGGAACAGTGATCGCCAGCACCGTGCCGAGATCGCGCAGCGCCTGGTTGAGAAACAGCGTGAGGCCGATACCCGTGAGCGCAGAGATCACCAGCGCGCTGAGTTTGGCTTCATCGATCTGCATCACACCCGCTCGATCACCATGGCCGTGCCCATGCCCGCGCCGACGCAGAGCGTGATCAGCGCGGTTGTCTTGTCCGAACGCTCCAGCTCGTCGACCATCGTGCCGAGGATCATGCCGCCGGTTGCACCCAGCGGGTGGCCCATCGCAATAGCGCCGCCATTCACGTTCATCTTCTCGTGCGGGATGTCGAGGTGCTGCATCATCCGCAGAACCACGGATGCGAAGGCCTCGTTGAGTTCGTAGAGGTCGATATCGCCCACCTCCATGCCGAGCTTCTTCAGAAGCTTCTGCGTCACCAGCGACGGTCCGGTGAGCATGATCGAGGGTTCGGAGCCGATCGAGGCAAAGCCGCGGATCTTCGCACGGGGCTTGAGGCCAAGCTCGTCGCCGGACTGCTTGTTGCCGATCAGCACGGCCGACGCACCATCAACGATGCCCGACGAATTGCCGGCGTGGTGCACGTGGTTGATCTTCTCGATCTCCGGATAGCGCTGCTTCACGACGTCATCGAACGCCATCGCGCCCATCTGCTCGAAAGACGGGTTGAGGGCCGCGAGCGTCTGCATCGTGGTGTCGCCGCGAACGGTTTCATCGTGGGCCAGGATGGTGACGCCGAGTTGGTCCTTCACCGGTATGACCGATTTCGAGAACCGGCCTTCCTTCCACGCCTTTGCGGCGCGTTTCTGGCTCTCAACCGCGTAGGCGTCCACGTCGTCCCGCGAGAAGCCGTACTTGGTGGCGATCAGATCGGCGCCGATGCCTTGCGGCGCGAAGTAGGATTTCATTGCGATCTCGGGGTTCGACGCCCAGGCGCCGCCATTCGAGCCCATCGGCACGCGGCTCATCGCCTCGACGCCGCCGCCGATCGCCATGTCGGCCTCGCCGGTCATGACTTTTGCAGCGGCGATGTTGCAGGCTTCGAGGCCGGATGCGCAGAAGCGATCCACCTGCACGCCCGCCGTTGTCTCAGAGTAGTCGGCGTTCAGCACCGCGATGCGCGCAATGTCAGAGCCCTGCTCGCCGATCGGCGTCACGCAGCCGAAGATCACGTCGTCGACCTTCGCGGTGTCCTTCATTCCGTTGCGATCCTTGATCGCTCGCAGCGCCTGCGTGGCCAGCTGCAGCGAGGTGATCTCGTGCAGCGCACCGCTGCTCTTGCCCTTGCCCCGCGGCGTGCGAACGGCGTCGTAAATGAATGCATCGGCCATGGCGGCCTCCTCTTGAGATCAGGCTCCCGGCGGAGCCGAATGGGTGGGGGCCGAAGTCCGGCGTCCCGTCAGAATGAGTCGGCGCCGAGGGCCATCACGGGCCCGGCGCCTGTCTTTACCTTTGCGAGATGTGACGTTGCGTCAGGCAAGACACGCTCGAAGAAATAGCGAGCTGTCGCCAGCTTGTCAGCATAGAACTGGTCACCCGTTCCTTCACGTTCCAGCGCGGCCTTCGCCATCTTGGCCCACATCAGCGCGAAAGCCGTCAGCCCGAAAAGCTGAAGGTAATCATGGCTTGATGCGCCTGCATTGTCGAAGTTCGACATGCCGTTCTGCATCAGCCACATCGTGGCTTCCTTCAGCTGACCCGTCGCCACCTGGACGCCCTCGACATACGGCTTCAGCTTCTCATTGCCTTCGTTGGCTGAGGCGAACTCCTCAAGATCGTTGAAGAAACCGAACACCGCCCGGCCGCCATTCGCGGCCAGCTTTCGGCCGACAAGGTCGAGCGCCTGGATGCCATTGGTGCCTTCATAGATCAGCGCGATCCGCGCATCGCGCACGAACTGCTCCACGCCCTGATCGCGGGTATAGCCCGTGCCGCCATGCAGCTGCAGTGCGTCGTTGGCGCATTTGAAGCCGCGATCGGTGACGAAGCCCTTGATCACCGGCGTCAGCAGCGACATCCGGTCGTCCGCCTTCTCGCGCACGTGCGCATCGGGCGAGACATGCAGCAGGTCACCCTGCAGCGCAGTCCAGTAGGTGAATGCGCGCGCGCCCTCCGTGAACGCCTTCATGTCCATCAGCATGCGGCGTACGTCGGGATGCACGATGATCGGGTCTGCGGGCTTGTCAGGCGCCTTCGCGCCGGTGATCGACCTACCCTGCAGACGCTCGCGCGCAAAGTCCGCCGCGTTCTGGAACGCTACCTCAGCCTGCGCCAGGCCCTGCATGCCAACGCCGAGCCGCGCCTCGTTCATCATGACGAACATGGTGCGCATGCCCTTGTGCGCTTCCCCCACGAGGTAACCCGTCGCTCCCTCGTAGTGCATCACGCACGTCGCATTGCCGTGGATGCCCATCTTCTCTTCGAGCCCGCCACACTGGAAAGCGTTGCGAGCGCCAAGCGAGCCATCAGCGTTCACCAGGAATTTCGGCACGATGAAGAGCGAGATACCCTTGATACCTTCAGGCCCGCCCTCGATGCGGGCAAGCACTAGCTGGATGATGTTTTCGGTGAGGTCCTGCTCGCCGCCGGAAATCCAGATCTTCTGCCCGGTAATCTTGTAGGCGCCATCCGGCTGGGGGACGGCCTTGGTGCGGATGAGCCCCAGGTCCGTTCCGCACTGCGGCTCGGTCAGGTTCATCGTGCCGGCCCATTTGCCGGTCATCATCTTGGTAAGGTAGGTCTTCTTCTGCTCCTCCGAGCCACCTTCCTGGATCGCTTCGGCAGCGCCGCGGGTAAGTCCGGGATACATGGAAAACGCCATGTTGGCTGACGAGCACATCTCAAGGAACGGCATCGAAACGACGCGCGGCAGGCCCTGCCCGCCCCACTGCGGATCAGCGGAGATGGCCATCCAGCCATCGTCCGACATCTGCTTGTAGGCGGCCGGGAACCCATCCGGGGTCTTCACGGATGCATCCGAGTTCCGCTTGCAGCCTTGCCGGTCGCCGATGGCGTTGATCGGTTGCAGCACTTCCTGGGCAAACACGGCCCCGCCATCGAGCACCGCATCGATAACGTCAGCGGGAGCGTCTGCAAAACGAGGCAGGTTCGAATACGACCCGATCTCAAGCACTTCGTTGAGCAGGAACTTCATGTCCCTGAGCGGCGCCTGATATCTGGGCATCGATCCTCCACCTGCAGCCATGCGTGACGGGCAACCGGCGCGTGCGGTCACGCGACCGGCAACCAATGCACGGCGTCATATCACCAAGGGGCCGGTCGTCGAGCCTGACTTTGCGTCAGATCGGATTGCCGTCAGCTATCGAGATGGGCCACATCGCCGTCGAGACCAGCGCGCGCAACGCGTTCATAGGCGCGCGCCGATTGTTCCACATCCGGACCCGGCCCGAGTTCCTGCAGCTTTTCCTCTGCCCATGAGACGCCTTTCTGGAGGGTCTCCAGAGCCGCCTCGATGTCCTCACGCTGTTTCTCCAGATTCTTGATCTGCTCGCGCGACTTCTTGAGCGACAGCTTCAGCTGCGCCCTGTGACCTTCGAGTGTGTACAGGTCGAGGATCTCGCGGATGTCCGAGAGCGAGAAACCAACGCTCTTGCCCTGCAGGATGAGCTTCAATCTTGCGCGGTCGCGGGTCGAGTAGACACGGTTCAGCCCGTCACGCGTGGGCTGGAGCAATCCCTTGTCTTCGTAGAAGCGCAACGCGCGCGGAGTCACCTGGAATTCGCGCGCAAGTTCACTGATGGTGTACGTCTTCAAACTCTGCCTCCCGTTGCATTTTTTATGTGCACTGTGGGGGAGCACAGGCCGCGTTAATGAGTTAACGCTCTGCAATACGTAGCGTTACGTACCCCCTGCGTCAACCTGTCAGGGGGGCGAGCTCTGGAACCCCCAGATTTTATGCTTAACGCGGCTTTAAGCCCCTGATCGCCAACTGTGCCCGCATGCCGGATCGCGACAAGCTTGCGATCCGATTCGGAGCTGGACATGACTCAGGCGCCCTGGAGCGTGAAGGGTATTGACCCGAAAGCGCGATCCGTCGCTCGCGAGCGCGCGGCGCGTCAGGGCGTGACCTTGGGTCAGTACCTGAATTCCCTTCTGCTTGAAGGCGATGAGCACGAATTTCGCGACATAGACCTGTCGGATCCGATGCCCAGGGCGTCGGCAGATGGCGATCTCAGGCGGATGTCCCAAGAGATCGACCAGCTCGCCCAGCGGCTCGAAGCATCCACAGGTCGTTCCGCGCGCGCAATATCCGGGATCGACAAATCGATTCTTGGCCTCATGGGCAAGGTCGATGCGTCCGGCAAGGCGCAGCTGCAGGCGCTGGAGCGCGTCACGCGCGCCATGGGCGAGATCGAGTCCACGCAATCCGCACTGCGGAACCGCATCGGCACGCTGGAATCCGAGAATCACTCCGGCGACACACTGGAAAGCCTTAAGACGCTCGAAGCTTCGCTCGGCCGCCTCTCTGAAACACTGCAGGAGCGCCTCGCAGAAGCCGAGCGCGAGCAGCAGAACCTCCGCACGCTCTTCGATGACAAAGTCAGCCAGGTCTCCTCCAAGGTCGACGACGTCGCCCGCTCGATGGATCAGGCGATCAACAACGCGGTTAAATCCAACACCGCAGGCGTCAGCGGCCGCGTCGACCAGATCGAGGAAAAGATGTCCTCGACCGAGCGGCGCATCGAAGCCGGCCTCGCCCGCATCACCGACGCCGCCTCCCGCTTCGAACTGTTCGAGACCAAGGCCGAGCGCGCCGTTGGCGACACGACATGGCGCATGGAGCGCGCGCTTGAGTCCAACCTCTCGCGCTCGCGCGCGATGTCGAAGGAGGTGCTCGACCGGGTCGACGCCATCGAGGAAAAAACCCGCGAGGCGATGAACACGCTGAGCGACGCGGTAAGCCGCATCACAGAACGCGTCACCCGCACCGAACGCAAGACCGACACGGCGGTCAACGTCCTCGAGCGCGCGGTCACCGACATCGATGGGCGCATCCAGCAGAACGCAGGCCGCCCCGCCGAGGATATGGCGCAGCTGCAGCAGGTGTTCCAGAAACGTCTCGACGCCTTCGCGGAAGACATGTCGCGCCCGATCCACGCCGCGCGCGCGGACATGGAGCGGCGTCTCGAAGAAGTTCTTCGCACAGGCAATCCTGAGAAGGTCGAACGCCTGGAGCGGACGATCGGTCAGCTGCAGGGCCAGATCCAGGTTTCAGAAGCCCGTCAGGCCGACGCCATCGAGGCAATGAGTGCGCAGGTGGATCGCCTTTCGCGCGCCGTGGATGATCGTCTTCGCGCCGTCGAGTCCCGGGGCGACCAGCGCTCCATCGACGATGTGCGCCGGGAGATCGCCAACCTGGCCGACACCATCGATGCGCGGCTGGGCTCCGTCGAAAGCAACACCCGCGCGGATATCGGCCGACTGAACACCGCCGTCGATGACAAGCTCCAAGCGCTGGAAAAGCGCAGCGCCGGCGCGATCGACGCCGTGGGCGAGCAGGTCTCCATCGTCGCCGAGCGCCTTCAGCGCCGCCACGACGAGAGCGTCCAGCGTCTCAGCGACCGCATGGCGGAAACAGCCCTCTCCGCTCGCCCGCTCGACAGCACAGAGATCGACCGTCTAGCCGACAAGCTCGACGAGCGCGTCAAGGAAAGTGAACACCGGAGCGCGCAGGCGAT
>CAIKXW010000127.1 GCA_903831485.1 uncultured Alphaproteobacteria bacterium
CAGGCGCATTTCCTGAAAGACCCAGGCGACCGTCTCAAGATAGAATTCCTCGGTCAGGTCGAGCACGGCGAAGTATTCGTCGTAGAAGGTCTTGATCTTCTCCGCCTCGTCGGCCTCGCCCTCCACGAGATGCTTGTACAGGGTCTTGTGCGCGTCCATGTGGCGTTCGGGATTCATCGCCATGAAGGCGGTAAGCTGCATGAAGCCAGGATAGACGCGTCGGCCCCATGCTGGCAGCGGGAAGGGGACGGTGGAGATCAGGTTGTTGCGGAACCACTCGATCGGGTGGTCGGTCGCCAGCTTGTTGACGGCGGTCGGGTTGATGCGGCAGTCGATCGGGCCGGCCATCAGGGTGAGCGAGCGCGGCTCGCACGGATGTTTCTGCGCGGCCATCACGGCGGTCGCGACCATGGCCTGCACGCAGGGCTGGCAGACGGCGACGAGATGTGCGCCGGGGCCGAGATGCTCCAGCATGCGGATCAGGTAGTCGACATATTCCTCGAAGCCGAAGCGGCCCTGCACGAGGGGCACGTCGCGCGCATTCTTCCAGTCGGTGATGTAGACGTCGTGGTCCTGCAGCATGGTCTTCACGGTGTTGCGCAGGAGCGTCGCGAAGTGGCCGGAGAGCGGGGCGACGATCAGCACTTTCGGCTGGGGGGCGTCGATATCCTTCCGGAAGTGGAGCATGCGGCCGAAGGGGAGGTCGAGCGCGACCTCCTCGACGACAGATGCTTCGCGATTCTCGACCATCACGGATGTGATGCCGAAGGGTTGTGAGACATGCGTCAGCTTGGCGCGTGTCGCCATTTCGAGCGCGGCCATAAGCTGGCGGACATAAGGGCTGTCGGCAGAGCCGTTGAGCGAAGACCGCATCTGCAGGGCAGCGAGCGCGGCGGCGCGAAATGGCGCCGACGCCTGCATCTGGGCCTCGTAGATGTGGTACCACATATCCTGGCGCGCTCTATTCTTAGGCAGTTGCGTATTCGGACCCGCTTCCTTATCGAAGCCTAGTTCCGCGCATACCACACTGCGACATACCATTGCATATACAGATTAAGGGCAAGGAAAACGCCGTCATGGCAGGCGCTAAGCTGACAATTTCGAGCAGGAATTACTCCTCCTGGTCGCTGCGGGCCTGGCTTTTCTGCCAGCTGGCCGAACTCGAGGTCGAGGTCGAGAGCGTGCCGATGGACGACGCCAACAACCGGGCAGAGTTGCTTCTGCTGAGCCCGACCGTGATGACGCCGCGCCTCGACCACAACGGGGCGAGCATCTGGGACACCTTCGCAATCGCGGAGTATCTTGAGGAAGAATTCCCCGACAAGGGCCTGTTGCCGCTCGACAAGCGTCCGCGCAGCCATGCCCGCTCGATCATGGGCGAGATGCATGGCGGGTTCTACAATATGCGCTCGGCGCTGCCGATGAACATCCGTGCGCGCTATCCCGGCTTCCGGGTGTTCACGGGCGCCAAGGGCGACATTCGCCGTGTGCTGACGATCTGGGGCGAGTGCCTCGACCAGTATGGCGGGCCGTTCCTGTTCGGGAAGACACCGACGCTGGCGGACGCGATGTACGCGCCGGTGTGCTCGCGCTTCGTGACGTATGACGTGTCGCTGGACGGCAAGGCGGCCGAATACCGCGACCGCATCATGGACTGGAAGCCGATGAGGACCTGGATCGGGGATGCAAAAGCCGAGCCGATCGAGATCGAGGAACTGGATATCGAGTTCTGAGCCACCTCCGCTTGGAGAGGGAAGGTAGTCGCTACAACCCCGACCCAGCCAGACCTGGCAGGAAGTTGGTCAGCTTTTCGGCGAGGTCTGAGCGGCTCAGCGGCTTGGGCGTCCAGGCGGTCATGCCGGCAGATGTCAGGCGGCCGACCTGATCGCGGTGGGCTTCATCGATAATGCCGATGATCGGGATGTCGGACCAGGGCGTCTGGCTGCGACGGACCCAGCGCAGGACTTCAGGTCCGGACATGATCGGCAGGCCCATTCCGAGCAGGATCACATCGAACGAACGCAACGAAAGCAAGTCGATTGCGGACTGGCCGTCCTCGACCTCGATCACCGCAAGGCTGGGGCTGGCGAGCAGCACGCGCAGCACGCGGCGGTGATAGGGGTCGGACTCGGCGGCCAGAATGCGCGGGGTCTCGTGTGGGCCCTGTTGACCGGGCGAGCGCTGCGCGCGTGCGTGAAGATCGCTGATCGGCGTATGCGAATCGAACGGCGCCGCTGCGGCGTCAAACGCGCCCGCGTCGCCTATGCCGGCATGAAGCCAGCCTCCCGGCCGTGCATGTTTTGAACGCATGTTTTCCCCACCGCGTCCCGACGTCCCTCGTCATGCGCAGTATGTCGCTGCGTCGGGCTAAGGTGCGATGAGCAGGCAGGGCCAAATCATGAGCTGTGCGCTAACCATGAAGCCAGCCGCGACGAAAAAAGCCCCGGCAGATCAATGCCGGGGCTTCGTTTCATTCTTAGCCGGAACGATTACGGATGCGCCATCTTCCACACCGCAGCCTGGCGGCCGACGACATCGACCAGATTGCCCATTGCAACGTTGGCGTCGTTGAGATGGAGGCCCCAGCCCGGATCAGGCTTGCCCTGCGCCATCACGTCGGTGAGCGGATCGTCCGTCCGCGGATCGTTCGGGTTCGCGTTGATTTGGACTTCGAGATAGTGATGGTTGTTCTTGCGCACGCATTCCGCGGTGACGAGGCCGGGGGTTGCGGCGAAGGGCGTGGAGATGTCCTTGCCGTCGACGAATTTGCGGCCGGCATCACGTCCGAAGACCGTCCAGTAGGATTTGGGGTCGTTCGCCTTGCCGCCGCCGAGGGCTGCCGGGTTGGTGCAGACGGCTTCGGTCTCGCCGCGGTTGATGCCGAAGGAGGCGGTGTCGCTCGGCGGTACGGTGTCGCGATAGGTCGAGAACGAGATCACGCAGCCGGTCTGGCTGGGCGATTTGCAGACCGGGATGTTCTTGAACGTGCCGCCGACGTCGGCGTTCTTCGGGACCTGAATGGTCGAGCCCAGAATGATCGCCGAGACCAGTTTGGCCTGATCCGGCTTGCCGTCGATCTTCGAGGCGATCAGGCGCGTGATCTGGCCCGAGCCTTGGCTGTGGCCGAGGATCACCACGCCGCGGCCCCTGTTCTCGTTGGCGAGGTACCATGCCCAGGCGTCGTCCACGTCTGCAGCAGCGTCCGCCGGCGTGCCGCGCACGGGCACTTCGCCGCCGCCCGACATGCGCGCGCGCAGGGCGCCGAGGGAGAACTGCCGGTACATCGGCGCGAAGATGCGGCACTGCGAGCCGAAGCGCGCGAGCTGCGCCTTCGCGACGTTGAGCTCTTCCTCGCCGGGGATGAGGTCCGACTGGGTGAAGGGATCGAGCGACACGGTCGGGTAGACGTAGAAACAGTCGATCGGCGCGTTGGGATTGGGCGCGAATTTTTCGATGCTGGTTGAGCCATCGGCGTTGATCACCGTCGCATCGAGATTCACGTCACAGGCATTGTTCGTGGTGCCCGGCTTGCAGAGCCAGTTGGCGGGGACGGAATAGTCCGTGCGCGAGGAGGAGCCAGCAGTCGCGCTTGGCGTTGTCGCGACGGGCGTTGGCGCTGGTGCGACTGCGGTGGGCGGGTTAGGCGTTTGCGGGAGCAGGGCGGCTGATACGGTCGGCGCGATGGGGATCTGCGGCGCGCCGCGGGAGTGATCGCCGCCGAAATAGCTGCAGCCCGTCGCAAGGACGCCTGTCGCCAGGGCGATGGCGCTAGCCATCATTGTTCGTGTCATGTCTCTCTCCCGGTTGCCGAACCGTCGATGCGGTACGGCTTGATCTAGCTTTTGCAGCCAGTCTGCCAATGCGCGTGAAACCTTGTCCAGCGGGCGGGGGTCACGCTGGGGTGACTACTCGGCGTCGCAGCGCGCCGACTGGGTGATGGTCACGGCGCGGGCGCTGGCGTGGTTTTCGCTTACCACGTGTGCGGCGAAGGTCCGCGCGTCGGTCGAGGCAAAGAGATCCTCGAGGGGGTCTGCGCCGCCATCGACCATGAAGACATCGATATGGGCGCCCTTAATCGCCCCGCCGCGATCGCCAGCGAAGAGGTAGCCGTCATGGACATAGTCGCGGCCATTGTAGCGGAAGGCGCGGCCGCGCAGCTCGGGCACGAAGATCACGCTCTCGATCGGGATCTTCGCTGGGTCGACCGCGATGGTGCGGAAGGGGACGAGCGGATGGTTGCGCACGCCGCAGCCGAGCGCGTGGTTCACCTTCATGAAGCGCGCGCGGCGCGTGGCGTTCTTGACGCCGTCAGAGAGTGAGCCAAGGAACTCGTCGCAATTGGCCTGCTCGGGTCCCTTGTCGTCGACATAGACATAGGCCGTCGTGATCTCGCCCGTGCGCACGGAGACCGAGCCCTGCAGCGCCGACTCGCACCAGTCGCGGTGTGACAGCGGCGGCGAGATCGGATCGCCCTTGCGGCCGATCAGCGGGAAGGCGGCTGAGCTTGTTGCGGACGCGGGCGTGACTTGCGGCGTGTGATAGTGCGTCGCCCACAGGCGCAGGTCGGGGCCAAGCGCCTCCGGTTCAGGCGCGGCGAGCGAAAAGGCGAGGCCGCGCTCATAGGGGGAGAGGATCGGCGCGAGGCGGGAACTGTCGCCCATCACCACGGGTACGCTGCCCGGCACAGCCGCTGTGGCGCAGGCGGTGAGGCCGAACACGACCGAGAGACCGAGCCGGCGCAGTTTCGACAGGTTGGCGCGTTGCCACGGCTCGCGGACGACGAGGGGCGGGGCGTTTGCGGCGGGGCCGTCGAGCCCGCTGGCCACGGGCTCGGACCTGAGGCCGAGTATGTCGGACACGTCCTTCATGATGACAGCGAAAGCGCCAGAGCCGTTACTTAACCGTTAGCGGCGTCAGATGTTGCTGGCCGGCTTGCGCTTGCGGCCGGGCCTGTCGGAGTCCTTGCAGACTTCATCGCCGGCGTCGTGCAGGGCGATCGCCATCGGGTGGTCCTTGGCGATGACGTACGCCTCGAACGTGTGCCGCGACGTGGACTGCACCAGTTCCGGCAGCGGATCGGCGGCGGCGTCCTCGACGAACATGTCGATATGGTTGCCTTCGATGGCGCCGCCCGTGTCGGAGCCGATCAGGTAGCCGTCATGGGTGTAGAATTCGCCATTGGCCCAGAACTGCTTGCCGCGTAGTTCCGGCACGAAGAACACCGTGCCCATCTTGAAGCGGTCGCGGTCGATCGCGACGGTACGGAACGGCATCAGCGGAATGGCGCGCACGTCACACGCCTGCGGATGATGGAAGGGGGCGAAGCGCGCCTTGCGCGTTGCGGTCTTGATGCGGTCGGACAGCTCGCCGAAATAGCGGTCGCACACGACCTGCTCGGGGCCGCCGGAGTCCACATACATATAGGCCGTCGGCTCGTCCTTGCCGTTGTCGACCCAGACGGAGCCCTGCATCGCGGCGTCACACCAATCTTCGGTCGAGAGCGGGGCGGACACCGGATTGCCCTTGCGGTCCAGCAACGGCTTCGCGGCGACGCTGGTCCAGGACGGACGCACGGTCGGCATGTGATAGTAGGTCGCCCACAGCTTCATCTTCTTCTTTGCCGGGAGCGCCGCTTCCTCCGGCGCATCGAGCATGAAGTTGAGAGCCTGCTGTGTCGGGTGCATGGGCGCGCGGCCGAGCGTGATCTCGACCTCGGTGTCTGCGAATGCTGAGCGGAGCGGTGGCCCCAGGAAAATCGCTGCAACAGCAACGACGAGGACCAGGGCAAGGAACAATTCTTTCATCGAGATTCCCGCTGCCGTCCCGCCCCCCGGCAAGAGCCCTCGAAGTAGGGCGAGATCATGGCAGTTTCGCCTGCTTGGTGCAATCCGCCGCGGCTGCGTTAACCTTCTGGATCCGAGATCATTAAGGCGCTGTCGTCTCGCAACCGAAACCTGCGCGCTCGCGATGATGAAAAGTGGAGACGTGCGCGAAAATCTGCCGCCTATCGCGTGATGACACCCGTAATCGCGGCCTTCGCGGCCAGCATGGGGCTCATCAGATGCGTGCGGCCCCCGCGGCCCTGGCGTCCCTCGAAATTGCGGTTGGAGGTTGAGGCGCAGCGCTCGCCGGGCTTGAGGATGTCCGGGTTCATGCCGAGGCACATTGAGCAGCCGGGCTCGCGCCACTCGAAGCCGGCGTCGAGGAAGATCCTGTCGAGGCCTTCGTCTTCGGCTTGCGCGCGGATGAGGCCGGAGCCGGGCACGACCATGGCGCGTACGCCTGCGGCGACATGATTGCCTTTCGCGATGTCGGCGGCGGCGCGCAGGTCCTCGATGCGGGAATTGGTGCACGAGCCGATGAAGACGCGATCGACTTTCAGGCCTTCGAGCTTCTGTCCCGGTTCGAGGCCCATATAGGCAAGCGCGCGCTCGGCCGCTTCGCGCTTCACCGGATCGCTGATCTCGGCGGGCACGGGCGCAGTCGCCGTGACGGGCGCGGCCTGCTCGGGGCTTGTGCCCCAGGTGATCGTCGGCGCGACGTCTTCGGCAGCGATGTCGATGATCGCATCCCAGTGCGCGCCGTCATCCGAGGTGAGCGTCTTCCAGTGCTGGAGCGCAACTTCCCACTGTCCGCCCTTCGGCGCGGCCGGCCTGCCCTTCGTGTAGTCGAACGTCTTCTCATCAGGGGCGACAAGCCCGGCGCGTGCGCCGCCTTCGATGGAGAGATTGCAGAGCGTCATGCGACCCTCCATCGACATGGAGCGGATGGCCGAGCCCATGTATTCGATAACGTGGCCGGCGCCGCCATTTGTGCCAATGATCGCGATCAGGTGGAGGGCGAGATCCTTGGCGCCGACGCCGGGGCGGAATTCGCCTTCGACGCGGACGGCCATGTTTTTCATTTTTCGCGCACGCAGGGTCTGCGTCGCGAGGACGTGTTCCACTTCGCTGGTGCCGATGCCGTGGGCGAGGGCGCCGAACGCGCCGTGTGTGGATGTGTGGCTGTCGCCGCAGACGATGGTGAGGCCCGGCTGGGTGCGGCCCTGTTCGGGGCCGACGACGTGGACGATGCCGTTCCGGATGTCGCCCATCGGGAAGAACTGGATGCCGTGTTCCTTCACATTGCGGGCGAGCGTTTCGAGTTGTTCGCGCGCCTCGGAATCCTTGACGCCGGCCATGCCCAGAGACTGGCCCTCGGTCGGCGTGTTGTGATCGGCGACAGCGAGGGTGAGATCGGGGCGGCGCACGCGGCGTCCGCTTGTCCGCAGGCCAGCGAAAGCCTGAGGCGTCGTGACCTCATGGATCAGATGAAGGTCGATATAGAGCAGGCTCTCGCCCGAAGCCTTGTCGGAGGCGACGAGGTGGGCGTCCCAGATCTTGTCGTAAAGGGTGCGTGCGGTGGTCATGCCTCGCTATATGCGTGGGGGACCGCTGTGGCGCAAGCGTCAGCGCGTCACGGCTCGCTTCCCGGCGGGGTCTGCTCGGCTAAAGGTGGTGATGCCGGTGACGATCAGGGCGCCAGATACGGCAGGAAGACGAGCCCGCCGATGACCGCGGCCGCCATGGCGGCGACCAGCACGGCCCCTGCGGCGACATCCTTCGCGGACTTCACCGACACATGGAGGTCCGGCTGCACCACATCGCAGAGGTGCTCGAAGGCGGTGTTGACGATCTCGGCCACCCAGACGAGGGCGATGGCGAGGACGATCCAGCGCCAGTCATGAGGCGCGATCCCCAGCCAGAACCCGAGAGCGACCACAAGGGCCGTCGCTGCGAGGTGGATCCAGGCGTTGTGCTGGGTGCGCAGCATTAAGCCGAGCCCGCTCAGCGCATGGCCAAAGCTCTTCAGGCGGGCAGAGATGCTGAACACGGCATGCTCCCTCTTGTCTCTGCCCAGGCATGGGGCACGGGCATCTGGCGCAAGCCGGCCGGATGTTGCAACCTCGACAGATGAAACACGCCGCGCTGCTTCTCGTACTCGCCCTGCCTGTCGCCATGGCTGGCTGCTCGCCGACAGCTGCGCCATCCGAGGCCGTCACAGGGGCGCCGGCCATCGCGCCCGTGGGGGCGGACGCGTTCATGATGCGACTGGATGCGCTCTGCGGCCAGGCGTTTGCGG
>CAIKXW010000128.1 GCA_903831485.1 uncultured Alphaproteobacteria bacterium
ATGCGGGCGAGCCTCGGCGGGCTGCCGAGACAAGTGCTGGTGCCGATGGTGTTCGTGCTCGGCATGCTGGCCACGCACGCGAACGATGCGGCCTACATGGTCTATGTGCCGCTGACGGCGATCGTGTTTGCGGCGGCGGGGCGGCATCCGGTGCTCGGGTTGATCTCGGGCTTTGCTGGCGCAGCTGTTGGGCTCGCGGGCAATCTGCTGCCGGGCCAGTATGACGTGCTGTTGCTCGGCATCACGGAGACGGGCGCCCGGCTGCTTGTGCCGGACTGGACGATGAACCCGGTCGGCAACTGGTACTTCTCGCTTGGCATTGCGGTTGTGTTCACGGCGGTCGGCTGGGTCGTGCTGGAGCGCGTGGTCGCGCCGCGACTGGGCGCGTGGCAAGGGGAGAGCGGCGTTGCCGATCTTGCCGGCGTCGTGCTGTCGGGACGCGAGAAGCAGGGTCTCATGGCTGCAGGTGTTGCAGCGCTTGGCGTTGCGGTGCTGATGGCGGCGCTGCTGATGTGGCCGGGCTATACGCCGCTGTTCGATGAGGCGGCGTCTGGCGCACAGCAGACAACGCCATTCTTCCGGTCGATTGCAGCGATGCTGTTCGTGCTCTTCCTGGCGACGGGATGGGCCTATGGCGCGACGGTCGGGACGATCCGGAATCACCGCGAGCTGGTCGGCATGATGGTGAAGGGACTGGAGGTGATCCTGCCCTATCTCGTGCTGATCTTCTTTGCGGCCCACTTCGTGGCGATGTTCGGGTGGTCGAACCTTGGCCCGATCACGGCGATCACGGGCGCTGACCAGTTGCGCGCGATGCAGGCGCCGCCGGCGGTGCTGCTGCCGATCCTCACCACCATGTCGGCGTGGCTGGATTTCCTGATTGCTTCCGGATCAGCAAAATGGGCGGCGATGTCGCCGGTGGCGACGCCCATGATGATGCTGCTGGATGTCTCGCCCGAGATGACGACTGCGGCCTATCGTGTCGGCGACACGGTGACGAACCTGATCTCGCCGCTCAACCCGTATGTCGTGCTGACGCTGGTGTTCGCGCAGCGCTGGGTCCCGAGCCTCAAGCTGGGGACGATGATTGCGCTGCTGCTGCCGCTGGCGGTCGCGTTCTATTTTGCAGGGATGGCGCTGACTGCGGCGTGGGTGGCGCTGGGGGTTCCGGTCGGCCCCGGGGCGCCGGTGGCGTATGAAATTCCGGTGGTCGTCCCCTGACCTGTGGGGGTCTCGCGCGGCAAGCCCGAAAGCTGCTCACCCCTCGAACCCGCCCGACAGAAACGACTCCGCCAGCGCGCAGTGTAGCGCTGCGCCGCGCGCCATGACCTTTTCGTCCAGCACCATGCGGTTTGAATGCAGCGCGCAGCAGGTGCGCCAGTCGCCGCCTTCGGGGGAGGCGCCGAGGAACATCATGGCGCCGGGGGCTTTCTGGAGGACGTAGGAGAAATCCTCGGCCCCCATCATCGGCGTGGGCATCTCGAACCAGGCGTCCTCGCCGAAGGTCTGCCTGGTGACGCGGCGGGCGAGGGCGTGGGCGCGGCTGTCGCAGATCGTGACGGGGAAGCCGGGGATGATCTTGAGGTCGGCTTCGCAAAGGTGGGCGGCGCAGATGTTGTCCACCACGCGCTGGAGCCCCTCGCGGGCGATGGCGCGGGATTTTTCCGAGAAGGTGCGGATCGTACCCTCGATGAAGGCGGTCTCGGGAATGACGTTGTTGGTCGAGCCCGCCCTGATGTGCGCGATGGTGAGCACGGCGGGATCGAAGGCGGGAACGCGGCGGGTTATCATCGACTGCAGCGCCATCACCATCTCGCAGGCGACGGGGATGGGGTCGACCGCGTCGTGCGGCTGCGAGGCGTGGCCGCCCTTGCCCTTGATGGTGAGTTCGATGCGGTCGGCGGCTGCGAGCAGGGGGCCGGGACGGCCCGCGAAG
>CAIKXW010000129.1 GCA_903831485.1 uncultured Alphaproteobacteria bacterium
GGACCGATTCAGAAATTTTTCTGAACCCAACCGAAGACTTGCCGGGCCAGGCTTCCGCCATGATCCGAAGCGGTCCGGTCGGTGCTTGTGCGCAACGGGTCCGGGCCACCCATCAGATCCCACCGTAACAGGCCTGCCGCAGCGGCGAAAGCGGGTGAACTGTATGTCTCGCCTAATCCTTTGACATTCGCAGGCTTGGCGAGACGCACTGGCGCACGGAAAACATCCTCTGCAAGCTCCTTGAGGCATCCAAGCTGGGACGAGCCACCGGTAAGAACGATCCGTCTCGGCAGTGGACGGCCAGACGCCGAAGCCTTGGACAACCGTCCATCCATCAGTTCGAGGATTTCCTCGACGCGAGGCCGCAGGATTTGGGCGACATCCGCCCGGCTGCACTGGTGCGCCTCCAGCCGTCCATCAGGTCCGAGGCGCGGCGCCTCGATCATGTCGAGCGCGCCGGCTTCCGCCAGGCCGACGGCGCCATGCTGGATCTTCATCCGCTCGGCCGCCGCGAACGTCGTGCCCAATCCCTGGGCGAGGTCGGACGTCGCCTTCGACCCGCCCATCGGCAGGGTCTCGACATGAAGCAGGCCACCCTCCCAGAAGGCTGCCGCAGAGGTAACCCCCGCCCCGAAATCGATGACCATCGCCCCCTGCTCGGCCTCGTCCTCGACCAGGCAGGCAAGGCCGGCGGCGTAGGGCGCAGCCAGAATGGCGGACACATCGAGATGCGAGCGGGAGACGCACTGGACAATGTTCCGCAGCCCCGCCGTCGGCGCCGACACCACCAGAAAGCTAGCCGTCAGCGTCTCCGCGAACATCCCACGCGGATCCTTGATCCCCCCCGTTCCGTCCACGGTGAAGCCCAGCGGCGCCGAGTGCAGCACTTCCCGCCCCTGCGGCTGGAAGCTTTCCAGCGCCGCCACGCGTACATCGCGCATGTGGTTGGCCGTTACCTCGCGCCCGGCCATGGGCAGCTTGGCGCGCACGATGTCCGAGCGCAGATCAGGCCCCGACACGCCCAGCACCACCTCGGTGATACGCAGGTCTGCTGCGCGCTCGGCCTGTTCCACAGCAAGACGGATCGACCGCTCCAGCCCGTCGAGATCGACAACCGCGCCCGAGCGGACACCCTTGGTCGCCTGCGTGCCGGCGCCGGCGACGCGCGGCTCGCCATTTGTGGCGTCCGCCCGGCGGGCGATCATGCAGGTGATCTTCGAGGAACCGATATCCAGCGCCGCCATCACGGCGCCACGGCCGTGAGTGCGATCACGCACGTGAGTACGCTGGGAGAGCGACGACATGACTGTCACGTATCTCCGGACGGCGGGGCGACTGCCGCGCCCGGTATCGGGCGAAGGGCGATGTATTTCGGATGGCGCGCATCGATATGGGTCGCCGGCAGGTCCAGCACGCGCGTCTGCGCCTGCATCAGGTTCAGTGCATCGAGCTGTTCGGACAGCCGCGCATCGACCGGAAAGGACACGACGTCGGTGCGGCCCTTGAACTTCATGTCCCAGCGCCGGCCGTTGATGCGATAGGCGATCTCCATGCGCTCGGCGAGATCGGGATAGTGAGCGATCGTGGCAACGAGGGAAGCCGCCGCCTGCGAGGCGTCCTTGCCCACCACGCGCGGCAGGCGCGCATACTTCGACAGGTCGGCTTCCGCAAAGGCGCGCCCGCTCTGGTCGACGACGCGCCAGGCGCTTCCCTCGCCGTCTTCCTGCGACAGCGCGATCGGCTTGCGCTGTTCAAGGTCGATGCGAATGCGATCCGGCCACTGGCGCTGCACGCTCACCGCGCCGACGTCCAGCTTTTCGATCCGGTCGCGGATGCCGTGCGGATCGGCCGAGAGGATGCTTGCGCCCTCGCGCACCTCGGCCGCCTCCAGCACCTTGGCCGCAAGTTGCTCGTCGATCGGGGTGCAGATCCGGCTGGGTTCGCCATCCGCCCGCTGGCAGACCTTGACGTCCTTGACCGCGACGCCCGCCCAGCCTGCGATCACGTTGAACCCGTTGTTCATGCGATTGCCGAACGCCCCGAGGGTTCCACCCATCCAGGCCGCAATCGTCAGCATCACTGCGCCGCAGATGATCGTGCCCAGCGCGTAGGTGGCGATCCGGTCGCGGAACCATGCCACCGAATAGGGAATGTCGCGGGCGCGTCGCGTCGGCGTCGGCGCCGGCGGCGCGCGACGGCGCGGCGGATCCAGGTCGTCGTCGTAGGCGGGACCGGCGATCTGCGGGCGCTTTACCTTGGGCATGACGCGTCCTCGATCATCCAGCGGACGAGAGAGGGATAGTCGATGCCCATATGCGCCGCCTGCTCCGGAATGAGCGAGGTGGGCGTCATGCCCGGCTGCGTATTGGTCTCGAGTATCACCAGTCGACCCGCTTTTTCGTCATAGCGAAAGTCCGACCGCGACACGCCCCGGCAGCCAAGAGCGTTATGGGCCCTCAGCGATGCGTCGAGCGCAGCTTCGGTGACCGCATTCGGCAGGTCTGCAGGAAGGACGTGACGCGATCCTCCTGCCTCATATTTCGCCTCGAAGTCGTAA
>CAIKXW010000130.1 GCA_903831485.1 uncultured Alphaproteobacteria bacterium
CGGCGTGGTGCGCAGCGTCCCCACCACCGAGCCCAGCACGAAGGCGACGACCCAGGCGCAGGCGGCGACCGAGAGGGTCCAGCCCCACGCCGACATGAGCCATTCCAGATAAGTCTGTCCGCCCCCTGTGTCGCGGAGGAAGACTTCCCACTCCCAGCGGAAGTTCATGTTTGTATTCTCCCCATGGGCAGGGTAGAGCAATAAATGCGCCCGGCGCAAGCAAAAAAAAGCGCGCCCGGGGGCGCGCTTTTCGGCCCTGTGAAAGGGCGCTTACTTCTTGGCGTAGTCTTCCATCGGCTTGTCGTTCGGGGCCGTGAACAGGGTCTTCAGGGTCGCGCCGATCGGCAGGTTGACGCTGGTGTTCTTGGGCGGGATCGGTGCGATGAACCACTTCGCATAGAGCTTTTCCAGCGCGCCTGACTTCATCATGCCGACGATGGTGTCGTCGGCCAGCTTCTTCATCGAGGGGTCGTCCTTGCGGATCATGATGGCGATCGGCTCGACCGACAGCACCTCGCCGACGATCTTGTAGTCGGCCGGGTTCTTGGCGGTGGCGATCAGGCCGGCCAGGATGTTGTCGTCCATGACAAACGCGTCGGCGCGGCCGGTCTCGAGCAGCAGGAACGAGTCGGAGTGGTCCTTGCCGTAGATTTCCTTGAAGTCGACGTTGTTCGCGCGCTCGTGCTTGCGGAGCGTCTGCACCGAAGTGGTGCCGGTGGTCGTGGCGAGGCTCTTGCCGTTGAGCTGCGAGATCGACGTGATGCCGGAATTGGCCTTCACGGCGGTGCGCACCTCGGTGACGAATGTGGTCAGCGCGAACGACACGTCTTTCTGGCGCGTGGCGTTGTTGGTCGTCGAGCCACACTCGATGTCGACGGTGCCGTTCTGCAGGAGCGGAATCCGGTTCTGCGAGGTGACCGGCGTGTAGTTGATCTTGATGTTGCCGCCGGTGGCCTTCTTCATGTTGTCGATGATCGCGAGGCACACGTCGACGTGGTAGCCGGTGAACTGCCCGGCGCCCAGCGTGTACGAGAGTGGCGACGACGACTCGCGCACGCCCATGGTGATCTCGCCGGACTTCTTGACCTTGTCGATGGTCTGGGCCTGGGCGGGAACGGCGGATGCCGCGCCCACGAGGGCGGCGACGAGGATACGGGAAAACTTCATGGCGACTCCTTGGCGTTGTGTGTCCCCGGGACGGGGCGATAAGGCTGCAGCACGGGGATTCTGGATACAGCCCATGGGGCTGTCAAGCAAGCGCCGCGCCAAAGGCGCTCCTGTGGCGCTCCTGTGGCGCGCCTTCGGCGCGCCTGCGGCGAGCGCGGCCAGCGCGCGGCGAACTGCACCGCGGCTTCGATATGGCCGTTCTTCTCCCAGTCATGGTCGAAGTGCGGCGACTTGGCGGGGATGCGGATGTAGTCGGCGAGGGTCGGGACGATGGCTTCGTCCCAGAACAGGTCGATCCGGTGCAGCGGATCGGGGGCATTCATGCGGGCAATTATAATTGCCGCAAACAACCCGCAGGGGGACACATGGCCAAGGGCAAAGCCCCGCACGCAGCGAAGAAGCTCTGGGCGCCGTCGCAGGCGGCGATCGAGTCGGCACAGGTGACCCAGTTTGCGCGCTGGTGCGTGCATCGCTACGGGCTGGGGTTCAATACCTATCCCGGGTTCCATCGCTGGAGCTGCGACGACAACGACAAGTTCTGGTCGGGGTTGTGGGACTGGGCCGGCGTGCGCGGCAGGAAGGGCGACCGGATCCTCGTCGACGGGCATCGGATGCCGGGCGCGAAGTGGTTCCCCGAGGCGCGCCTCAATTTCGCCGAGAACATGCTGCGCCGGCGCGATGCCACGGATGCGCTCGTTTTCTGGGACGAGACGGGCTTCCGGCGGCGCATGTCCTACGCCGAGCTGCATGCGCAGGTTTCGCGCGCCGCGCAGGCGATGCGTGCCGCGGGCCTCAAGCCCGGCGACCGCGTCGCAGCCTTCATCCCCAACATGCCCGAGACCTGCGTGCTCGCGCTGGCCGCGATCTCGGTGGGCGCGGTGTGGTCGTCCTGCTCGCCGGATTTCGGCACCGACGGCGTGCTGGACCGCTTCGGGCAGACGGAACCGAAGCTCCTCTTCTGCGCCGACGGGTACCTCTATAACGGCAAGGCGCACGATTCGATCGCGCGCGTAAAGGACATCGTCGCGCAGCTGCCCTGCGTGAAGCAGGTGGTGGTCGTCTCCAACCTCGATGCGGCGCCCGACGTTTCTTCGATCCGCAACGCGCGCCGCTTTTCCGACTGGATCGCGCCCTACAAGGCGGGCGAGATCGAATTCGAGCTGCTGCCGTTCGACCATCCGGTCTACATCCTGTTCACCTCGGGCACCACGGGCAAGCCCAAATGCATCGTGCACGGCGCGGGCGGGTCGCTCTTGTCGGGCCTCAAGATGTACAAGCTGCAGTTCGACGTACGTCCCGGCGA
>CAIKXW010000131.1 GCA_903831485.1 uncultured Alphaproteobacteria bacterium
CCCACACGTTTTTAATGCTTTATGCCAGTTTGCGGGAGTTTCGTGAAATTCCGGGTAGCGGGGGGAGTGCGTCAGGAAGGCCTTATTTTAAGACTCATAATCCTGAGGTCCCCGGTTCGATCCCGGGTCCCACTACCACTTGCAAGGCAGAGACCCCCGGGTTCGCCAGAGTATCCTGCCAATATCTGAATGGATCTTAAGCACAAACGGCCCGGATGCTACCGGGCCGGTTCGCATACATTCGGTCAAACGCTATTTTACCAGAAACTTTTCGCGTTTCTCGCCTTTGCGTTCCAGCGAGCGCAGCCATTTCGGCGTTGGGCCGCGGCCAGTGTAGGTCTCGCCATTCGGTCCCATGTATTTCGGGCGCAGCTTGACGCCCTTGTCAGAGCGCTGGCGGCGGCCGCCCGGGCCCTTGCCCAGGAGCTCGTCGAGGCTGAAACCTTCAGCAACGGCAAGGGCTTTCAGCTTCTGAAGGGTCTCGACCTTGGCGCCGTCCTTCTTGGCTTGGATGGCTTTGTTGACCCGAGCCTGAAGCTCGGTGAGATCGGACATCGAGAGCCCGTCCAGGTTTGGCAAGCGCACCGCCATCAGTTACCCCTTGATGATATCACAGCCCGGTCCCAACCGATTCTATAATATATCCGGTGTTCGCTAGTGTCCAAACAAAGATATCAGCTTGTGTCTGATTTTTAATACTTAGGCGAATTCATCTAAGTCGAAGCGCGTGCCACGCGATGTGTTCGGCGATAAAACTGGCGACAAAGAAATAGCTATGGTCGTAACCGTGGCGAAGCCGCAGTGTGAGCTGCTGGCCCGCGTCCGCTGCGGCCTGTTCGAGCAATTCAGGCCTTAGCTGTTCTGCCAGAAACGGGTCCGCGAGGCCCTGATCGACAAGGATGTCATCGAAGTAGCCGTGGGCGAGGCCGCTGCGAAGCAGGGCGCTAGCATCATGCTTTTCCCATTCTGTCCGGCCGGCTCCCAGATAGGCGGAGAATGCTTTCTCGCCCCACGGACAGTTGGCCGGTGAAGAGATAGGCGCGAAAGCTGACACTGACCTGAACATATCCGTGTGGCGCATCGCCAGGGTGAGCGCGCCATGGCCCCCCATCGAATGCCCCGACACGCCAAGCCGCACAGGATCTGCGGGGAAGCGCGCCCGGATCAGGGGGATGAGATCGTCTACGATATAGCTTTCCATCCGGAAGTGCGGCGCCCATGGCGCCTGCGTCGCGTCGAGATAGAAGCCCGCCCCCTGACCGAGATCGTAGCCCGGGTCGTCGGCGACGTTCTGCCCGCGTGGAGACGTGTCGGGCGCGACGACGATCATCCCGTGCTGCGCGGCGGCCGGATAAGCGCCAGCCTTGGTGGTGAAATTGTCCTCGGTGCAGGTGAGCCCGGAAAGCCAGAGAAAGACCGGAAACGGACCGGGGCCTTCGGGGACAAACACGCTGAACGTCATCGGCGTGCCGGTGGCCGCGCTCTGGTGGCGGCAATAGCGAAGTTCGCCCTCGCTTACCCGGTGCGTCTTGATGGTTTCCAAGGTCGATCCTCGCTTGCTGGTGTCGGCCTCGCGGGCCGGTGACAGTCAGGTCGTGCGGAACAGGAACCAACCGTCGCCGAGGTCCTCGATCCAGATATAGCTGGACGGGTTTATCGCCGGCGCGCCCGAGGCGCCTGCGAGCAGGATGCCGACGGTGTTGTCGACACTGCCGCCGATCACGATCCGCGTGGCGCTGTCTTGCGTGTCGATCGATTTGAGGCCCAGGGCCTTCAGGCTGGCGGCAAGATGGCTCTCGCGCGTCACGCCCGGCGAGGGCGGGAAGGCGGCCCCGTTGTGAACGCGCGCCAGATCCACGACTGCAGGGCGGTTTGCGGCAAACCAGGCGCGCAACTGGCTGTCCGAGGACAGGGTCAGTTCGAGGTTCTTCTTCGCGATCTGGTCCGCGGGCGAGAGCTCCCGCTGCTTTCGCATTTCGGCGAGCAGCATCATGTCCATGCCGGAGGGCGCCATCTGGCGATAGGCGGAGACTGCCCAGCCCGTAGCCGTCTTCTCGAGATAGAAGTAGGCATCAGCTTCCTCGCCCGCGCCGCTGCGCAGGACGATGCGCGCTGCGGCGAACGTGGGCGAGACCGAAAGGACCTTGTCGGCGGCAGAGAGGTTGCTCTTCGCCTCGGTCGCCATCGCTTTCGCTTCGCCGGTGAGGATGGCCTGCCCCTCTGGCGTCTTGAGTTCGCCGGAGTTGGCGAGCTCGATGAAACGCCCGAGCGTTGCTTCAGGCGTGGCCTGTGCAAGCGCCGTGGGCGCGAGGCTTGCGACAACAAGGAGACCGATCAGGGCGCTGCGGAGCCGCATCTAGAAAACCACCACGCTCCGGATGCTCTCGCCCGCGTGCATCAGGTCGAACCCCTTGTTGATCTCTTCGAGCTTCAGCGTGTGGGTGATCATCGGGTCGATCTCGATCTTGCCGTCCATGTACCAGTCGACGATCTTCGGAACATCTGTGCGGCCGCGCGCGCCGCCGAAGGCGGAGCCCTTCCAGACGCGGCCGGTGACCAGCTGGAACGGACGCGTCGCGATCTCCTTGCCGGATTCAGCGACGCCGATGACGATGCTCGTGCCCCAGCCGCGATGGCAGGCCTCCAGCGCCGTCCGCATCACCTGGACATTGCCGGTGCAGTCGAACGTGTAGTCGGCGCCGCCATCGGTAAGGGCGACAAGATACTGGACGAGGTCGGTGGTCACGTTGGTCGGATTGACGAAGTGCGTCATGCCGAAGCGTTCGCCCCACTCCTTCTTGGCGGGGTTGATGTCGACGCCGACGATCTTGTCGGCGCCTGCCATCTTGAGCCCCTGGATCACGTTGAGGCCGATGCCGCCGAGACCGAAGACAATGCAGTTCGCGCCCGGCTCCACCTTCGCGGTCTTCACAACGGCGCCGACGCCCGTGGTGACGCCGCAGCCGATATAGCAGGCCTTGTCGAACGGCGCGTCGTTGCGGATCTTCGCCAGCGCGATCTCCGGCAGGACGGTGAAGTTCGAGAAGGTCGAACAGCCCATGTAGTGATAGATGGTCTGGCCCCTGTAGCTGAAGCGCGAGGTGCCATCCGGCATCACGCCCTTGCCCTGGGTCGCGCGGATGGCGGTGCACAGGTTTGTCTTCTGCGAGAGGCAGCTTTTGCACTGGCGGCATTCGGGCGTGTAGAGCGGGATCACATGGTCGCCCGGCTTGAGCGAGGTGACGCCAGCCCCCACTTCGCGCACGATCCCCGCGCCTTCATGGCCGAGGATAGAGGGAAAGAGGCCCTCGCTGTCGAACCCATCGAGTGTGTAGGCGTCGGTATGGCAGATGCCTGTCGCCATGATCTCGACAAGGACCTCGCCCGCCTTCGGGCCTTCCAGATCAAGCTCGACGATCTCGAGCGGTTTTTTCGCTTCGAAAGCGACGGCGGCGCGGGTTTTCATCGGGGAGCCCTCAAGCGATTTGCGAGGCAACGGGCCAGCATCCCGGCGCGAGGTCAAGCGCGGAATTGCCACAACTGACGCAACGGAGGGAATCGACGGCGGCACGGCATGTCTGGTTAGACTGCGGGCATGATGAACCCCGGCAAGAGTCCCTTCTTCACCGAAGAACACGAAGCGTTCCGCGCCGTGGTGCGAAGATTCGTGGCGAAGGAGATCGAGCCCTTCGCCGGCCAATGGGATGAGGATGGCGAGTTTCCCCGCGATCTCTATCGCAAGGCGGCCGACATCGGCCTGCTGGGGCTGGGCTTTCCGGAAGCCTTCGGCGGAACGCCGGCGGACCAGTTCATGCGCATCGTCGTCTCGCAGGAACTGGCGCGGCCCGGCGCAGGCGGGATCAACGCCAGCCTGATGAGCCACGGCATCGGCGCGCCGCCGATCGTCGCCGGCGGGCGCCCGGAAGTTCAGGCGCGCGTGCTGCCGGGGATCATCGCGGGAGAGAAGATTTCCGCGCTGGCCATCACCGAGCCGAACGGCGGCTCCGATGTCGCCAACCTGCGCACGATGGCGCGGCGTGATGGCGACCACTACATCGTCAATGGCGAGAAGACGTTCATCACGTCCGGCATGCGGGCGGACTGGCTGACAGTTGCGGTTCGCACGGGCGGGGCCGGGCCGGGCGGGGTGAGCATGCTGCTGATCCCGGGCGACACGCGGGGTCTGTCGCGGACGAAGCTCAAGAAGATGGGCTGGTGGGCCTCGGACACAGCGACGCTGCATTTCGACAATTGCCGCGTGCCGGCGGAATACCTGATCGGCGAGGAAGGCGGCGGCTTTCAGATCATCATGCGCAACTTCAACTCGGAGCGCATGGGCATGTCGGCCTCGTGCGCGGCCTTCGCGCGCGTGTGCGTCGAGGAGGCGATCGCCTATGCCCGCCAGCGCGAGACCTTCGGCAAGCCGCTGACCCAGCATCAGGTGATCCGCCACAAGCTGGTGGACATGATGCAGAAGGTGGTGGCGACGGAATCGATGCTGATGCTGCTGGCCTGGCGGCTGACCCAGGGCGAGAGCCCCGTCGCTGAAATCTGCATGCTGAAGAACCAGGCGACGCAGACCATGGCGCACTGTGCGTCCGAAGCGGTGCAGATCTTCGGCGGCGCCGGCTACATGCGCGGCGCGAAGGTGGAGCGCATCTATCGCGAGGTGAAGGTCAATGCGATCGGCGGCGGAGCCGAAGAGATCATGAAGGACCTCGCCAGCCGGCAGATGGGCCTCTAGAGAGCGCCCGCAATTTCCGCGATGCGCTGCGCAGCATTTTCGCGCGAGCCTTCGTCAAGCGCATCAAGCGCGATGGTCTCCAGACGCGGCCGGGGGTCGCGCCCAGCCGAACGCAGGTAGGACGGATCGTAGTGCCGTTCGACAACCTCGCGGACGAGGTCATCAAACTGACCCGCATCCGCCAGCAGCCGCCAGGTGGCGAGCTGCTTCCTGCCCGGATAGACTTCAAGGCGGGTGAGAGCTGCATCCAGCAGATCGCGGTCGGCGATCATCTCGGGATAGGTTTCGATCAGGTACTGCACGCGCGCATCGACGGGCGCCGTCAGATCGATACGAGTCGCCGCCAGCATGGCCTGCCAGAGCGCAGGCGGCAGCGTACGCTTGCCGATCTTGTTAGACTCCGCCTCTACCAGCACAGGCCGCGACGCATCCATTGCGGATAACTCATGGATCAGGCTCGACTCGAACCATTTCTGTGACGGCTGCGCGTCGGCCATGGCGCCAAACAAGGAGCCTCTGTGCTGCGCGAGATCTTCGAGATCGAGCACCTGCGCACCCTTGGCCGCCGCACGCTGAAGGATGTCGGTCTTGCCGCAGCCGGTATTCCCATCGAGCAGGATCAGCCTGAAACCCAGCGGCTCGTCATAGAGACTGCGCTGAACGTTGCGGCGATACGTCTTGTAACCACCCTGCAGCACCGTCGTGCGCCATCCGACCTGCGCAAGGATCAGCGCCATCGCGTTGGAGCGCTGCCCGCCCCGCCAGCAATAGATCAGCGGCTTGAATGTGGGCGGCGCATCCTTCAGCGCCGTGTCCAGGTGACGCGCCACATTGCGGGCGACCAGCGCCGCGCCCATGCGGCGCGCGAGAAACCGGGATTCCTGCACATAGGTCGTGCCAATGATGGCGCGTTCCTCGTTGTCGAGCACGGGCAGGTTGACCGCGCCGGGCACACGATCCTCGGCAAACTCCCCCGGGCTGCGCACGTCGATGATCATGTCGAACCGGGCGAGCGAGGTGCGGTCGACCGCGTCAGTGATGCCGGGATTGGACATAAGCTGCGCCGTTTTGCCCGACACACTGTCGAGACCCATCAGGGGCTGCTATCAAACTGTCGCCGACTAGCAAGCAGGAGTGCGCGCCATGGCCGAGGAAATTCGCCTGACGTCGCTGGCCCATGGTGGCGGATGCGGCTGCAAGCTGGCGCCAGCGGTGCTGCGCGACATTCTGGCCGGCATGCCGGCCGCGGCTCCTTTTGCGAACCTGATGGTTGGAACGGAAACGTCAGACGACGCCGCCGTATGGCGTCTCAACGATACCCAGGCGCTGGTGGCGACGACGGACTTCTTCATGCCGGTGGTCGACGATCCGTTCGAATTCGGCCGCATTGCCGCGACCAACGCCCTCTCCGACGTGTACGCCATGGGGGCAACGCCGATCTTCGCCCTCGCGATCGTGGGCATGCCGGTGGGTGCGATGCCGGTGGAGATGATCCAGCAGATCCTGGCCGGCGGGGCGTCTGTCTGCGCAGCGGCTGGCATTCCGGTGGCAGGCGGCCACTCGATCGACAGCAAGGAGCCGGTCTACGGTCTGGTCGCGCTTGGGCTGGTGCATCCCGACAAGCTGCTGACCAACAGGTCAGGGCGCGCAGGCGACAAGCTGATCCTCACCAAGGCGCTCGGCGTC
This sequence comes from uncultured Alphaproteobacteria bacterium, assembly GCA_903831485.1. Next base: position 6,431 of record CAIKXW010000131.1, read on the forward strand.
GGCGTCTACAGCGCGGCTCTCAAGCAGGACCGGCTGGACGCAGACGGTTATCGCGCCCTGATCGCCTCAACCACGAAACTCAATATGGTCGGAAAGGATGTCGGACAGGTCGCAGGCGTGCACGCGCTGACGGATGTGACGGGGTTCGGCTTGCTCGGCCATGCGCTGGAGATGGCGCGCGGCGCGGGCCTTTCGGCGCACATCAATGCCGGTGCCGTGCCGCTGCTTCCCGGCGTCGAGGCGCTGGCGCGCGCCGGCGTCCGAACCGGCGCCGCGGTGCGCAACTGGGACAGCTATGGCGATGCGGTCATTCTGCCGGCAGGCTTCGATTCCTGGCGCCGCGATCTCCTGTGCGATCCGCAGACCAGCGGCGGCTTGCTGATCTCTGCTGCGCCAGAGGCGACGCAAGAGGTGCTGACAATGGTGCGCGATGCCGGCTTTGCAGGCTCCTCCATCGTGGGAGGGTTGGCGACAGGCTCGCCCGGGATCGTCGTCGTCTAGCGTCTACCTGACGCGAACCGTGCCTGGGTCTTCCATCCCGCCGCCCCAGATCACCTTGACCACCGAGTCCGGCATGTTGCGGTACATGTTGAACATGTCTTCCGAGACGAGGTCGCCGAGGCAGGGCTTGCCCTGTGCGCAATTCGCGGCGTTCTCCGCATTCCCCACCAGCGCGATGGATTCATAGTTCGTGCGCTTGCCGCCGATCACGTCGACGACATCCATGTAGAGATTGTCGATCTTGATCTTCTGCAGCTGCTTGTCGTGGATCGCCCATATCGTGTTTCGCGAGGTGACCTTGAACACGGGTTTGAAGTTGGCGGCGAGGGACGCGCCCGTGTCATCCGTCGGGCGATAGAGGATCAGTGCGCAAGGCTGGCGCGGCGCTGCTGTCTTGTTCGGCTGGCAGCGGCCTTCGCTTGTGAGCAGGTCATAGAGGTCTTCCGAGTCGTCGAACGCAACGAGATTGTATTTCGCAGGATCGAACACGCCCGGTTGCGTCGGGGGCGCAGCGACCGCCGCGAGAGCGGCGCCTGACACGCGGGCCTTCACGCCCGGCGCCAGGGCCTGGTCGAGCGCAACAATGCCGTCCTTGATCCATAGCGCGTCCTTGCAGGCGCCCTTGCAGTCGACGTCCAGCATCACAAGCGCGTCGCGTTGCTCGCGTGCTCCCTCGGCATTCAGCAGCATGACGTGCGTGAGCCCGAGCCGCGTCTTCGGCTCCGGCCTGTCAGGTTCTTCGACAACGGCACGTTCAAGCGCGACCTTCGCCTCGTCCCACTTTTCGAGGCCTATCTTCGACAGGCCGAGCATGAAGCTTGCGCCGACCGCGGAAGGCTTGCGCCGCAGCAGTTCGGAGAACGCCGCCTCCGCCGCTGCGAAGTCTTTCCCCTGCAAAGCCGCAAGGCCTTGCTGTCTCAGCTGCGCGAGGCCGTTGTCCGCGTCGTCATCGATACGATCGGCCTTGTAGATGAGGTCATAGTCCGGCGCGGTGCTGAGCCCGGGTTGCGCGTAGGCCGCGCCTCCGAGGGCGAGCGCCGCCGCCACCACCGAACCAGAGAGTGCACGCGCGAACATGTGCCCGCCTCGCTTGCTGTCAGGGCGATGATCCGCCCGAAGCGGGATGATGCATGAACAAGCCCCGTGCGCAAATCACGCGAGCCTTGCGTAGCGTCATTCGTCGCCTTCAAAGCGGAGAACGCACGCCTTGTACGGTCCGCCCGGCATGCCCGTCAGGCGCGAGGCGCCATCCGTGGTGTCCAGGCGCGGCCCGCCTGGGATCGGGGCGCCACTGGCGTCCGTGACATCACCTGTCCGCCAACCCGCCGTGACCTCGACCTCGCCGGAAATGATCTGGCGTGACTGGAAGCTTTTGCCGTTGTCGCAGGCATGTGTGTACAGCGGCGAACCATGCCGGGTGCGCAACGCGTTATCGTCCGCGACGCAGGACGCCAGCGGCAGGCTGCAGGCGATGAGGATCAGGAAGCGCATTTTCACCCGTCCCTTCCTGCGAACCTGCAAACCTGACTCCGACGCATCCGGCCCTGCAAGCTCCCTGTGCAGCTGCACGAAACGAACAGTCTACGTGTATTGTACGCGTCCGGCCGTGAGTATAGACAAGCGATGTGAGCAGATGCTCACCACGTCCGCATCTCAGGGGGTTCAGGATGAAGCGCTCGATTTCCGCACTGATTGGCGTCTCGGCGCTGGTGCTGGCAGCCGCGCCTGCGTCGGCTCACTTCATTCTCGTGGCGCCGGATGCGTGGGTTGAAGTGAACGTGCTGGGCGATCCGCAGAAGGCGGCGCCCTGCGGTACATCCGACATCACCAAGGGCGCGCCCACCGGCAAGGTGACGGCGATGACCGGCGGCGAAAACCTGCACATCAAGATCAAGGAGACGATCTACCACCCCGGCTACTATAGGGTAGCACTCTCGGTGCTCGACCGCGGCGAGCTGCCGGCTGACCCGGAAGCGACAACGCGGGAATCGCCGCGCGGTCCGATTTCGGTCTCCGGCAAGATCGACCCGAAACCTCGGCCCCCCGTTCTGGCCGACGGCCTCTTCGAACACCGCGAGCGCCCCGCGCCGGGCTCGTTCTTCGAGACCGACGTCAAGCTGCCGAACATCAACTGCGAGAAATGCACCGTGCAGATCCTGCAATTCATGGAAGAGCACGGCCTCAACAAGGAAGGCGATTTCTCCTATCATCACTGCGCCGACCTGAAGATCACCGCCAATCCGGCGCTTCCGATCGATAAGGCGTGGCCGGGTCAGAAATAGGATCGGCGCTGGCGCTACCCTTCCAGCAAGCCGAGCACGTCATCCAACGACTTCACAACGTGCAGCGCGCGCCCGCGTGTCTCCTCGTCCGGCTGAATGAGGTCCGGCGCCATGATCGTCATGAGGCCGGCGGCATGCGCCGAGGCGACGCCAGTGGGAGAGTCCTCGATTGCCAGAACGTCATGCGGACGATGACCGAGGATGGTCGACGCCTTCAGGTAGGGCTCCGGATGCGGCTTGCCGTGGGTCACGTCCTCGCGCGTGACCACGCCGCGAAAGCGCTCGGCCAGGTTGTGCGCTGCAAAGTGCTTGTTCACCCAGCCCGGACCCGACGAGGTTGCGAGTGCATAGGGCGTGGCCGAGGCATCAAGCCGGTCCAGCAGCGCGCCGACGCCGGGCTTCAGCGGGGCCGAGCGGTCCCCGAAGAACTCGCCCACCGTTGCGTAGAACGCTTCCAGCGGAAACGCCGCGCCAAAGTATTCCCGCATCTTCATTTCGCTGTGCTGGCGGTGGCGGCCGACAAGCGTCAGAAACTGCGCATGCGTGAACGGCACGCCGTGCCGGTCAGCCGCCGCCATGTAGGCCTCCAGCACCAGCGCTTCCGAGTCGATCAGTGTGCCGTCGAGGTCGAAAACAACGGCTTTTGGCCTTCGGGGGAGTCTGAAGGCCGAGACTGGGGGGAGGCCGAGTGTTGTCATGCGCTGCAGGTGGCGGTTACGGCTGGCACGGTCAAGCGGATAGGGCTATCGAAGCCCCGATAAAGACAAACGCACTGGGAGTTGCGCGCATGCGGCGTATCGAAGGCTTCATCGGCGGGAAATCGGTCAAGGCGACCTCGGGCCGCGAAGGGGATGTATTCAACCCCAACACCGGCGAGGTCCAGGCCAGGGTCAGCTTCGCCACGACCGAGGACGTCGATACAGCCGTGCAGGCAGCTGCGAAGGCTCTGCCGGGCTGGAGCGCTACCAACCCGCAACGCCGCGCCCGCGTGATGTTCGAGTTCAAGCGCCTCGTCGAAGCCAACATGCAGCAGCTGGCCGAGCTTCTCTCCAGCGAGCACGGCAAGGTCGTCGCCGACTCCAAGGGAGACATCCAGCGCGGCCTGGAAGTCATCGAGTTCGCCTGCGGCATCCCGCACGCCCTGAAGGGCGAATACACGGAAGGCGCCGGCCCCGGCATCGACGTCTATTCGATGCGCCAGCCGCTCGGTGTCGTCGCCGGGATCACGCCGTTCAACTTCCCCGCCATGATCCCGATGTGGATGTTCGGCGTCGCCATCGCCGTCGGCAACACCTTCGTGCTCAAGCCGTCCGAGCGCGACCCATCCGTGCCCGTCCGTCTGGGCGAACTCTTCATGGAAGCGGGCGCCGCCGCCGGTCTCGATGTGACGGGCGTCCTAAACGTCGTGCATGGCGACAAGGTCGCTGTTGACGCCATCCTGCATCATCCGGAGATCAAGGCGATCAGCTTCGTCGGCTCCTCCGACATCGCCCACTACATTTATCACACCGGCGCCGCTAACGGTAAGCGCGTGCAGGCAATGGGCGGGGCCAAGAACCACGGCATCGTCATGCCCGACGCCGACATGGATCAGGTCGTGAAGGATCTCGCCGGGGCCGCCTTCGGTTCCGCGGGCGAACGCTGCATGGCGCTCCCGGTCGTCGTGCCTGTCGGCAAGAAGACGGCGGACGAGCTGCGCGATCGCATGGTCGCCGAGATCGAGACGATGAAGGTCGGCATCTCCAGCGACCCTGCCGCGCAGTACGGCCCGGTGGTCAACAAGGCCCATCGCGACAAGATCGCCGGCTACATCCAGACCGGCGTCGATGAAGGCGCGGAACTGGTCGTCGATGGCCGCGGCTTCAAGCTTCAGGGCTATGAGAACGGCTTCTTCATCGGCCCGTCGCTGTTCGATAATGTGAAGCCCGGCATGAAGACCTATAACGAGGAAATCTTCGGACCCGTGCTGCAAATCGTACGCGCTGACACGTTCGAGGAAGCGGTCGAGCTTCCCTCCAAACACCAGTACGGCAACGGCGTCGCCATCTTCACCCGCAACGGCCGCGCCGCGCGCGAGTTCGCGGCCAAGGTCAATGTCGGCATGGTCGGCATCAACGTGCCGATCCCCGTGCCGGTCGCCTACCACACCTTCGGCGGCTGGAAGCGCTCCGCCTTCGGCGACACCAACCAGCACGGCATGGAAGGCCTGAAGTTCTGGACGAAGGTCAAGACCGTCACCGCCCGCTGGCCGGAAGGCGACGTGGCAGACTCTAGCTTCGTCATCCCGACGATGCGGTAGTCCTCTTCGGTTCGATTGGGGGCGCTGGTGGCGGCTCCTCTAATCGACGAACAGCTTCTGCAACGCCTCCAGCGTCTGTCTGTCGCCGTCCGCGAAGAAGCCATGCAGCTGGTCGAAGCCCGGCCCCGAGCCAAAGCCCTGGTGCGTCAGCACGAGCCGTGTGCCGCCTGTCTCGGGCGCGAGGTGAAAACTCGTCACCGTCTGCTTGAACAGATCGGCATGCGGGAAGCCCGGCGGCGTCTGGATCGTGCGGAAGACGACCAGCCGGTCCGGAATCACAGCCAGGAATTCCTGCTTGATGTTGGCCGGATCGCCAGCCTTCGCAGCGGCATCATAGCTGGTCTCCAACTCGCCATGCAGCTTGACCGCGCCAAACGCGCTCGGCGCCGCCCAGCTTTTCCACCCGTCCACAGTCGCGATCGCGCGATACACGTCCGCAGGGCTGGCGGGCAGCCATGCCGACATCTGGATTGCACGCACGCCATCTGCTTCGACAAAGGACGTGTCCGCGATCGTCGCGGCGGGAGGCGCCGGCGCCGCCGTCGCACAGGCTGAGAGAGCGAAGAAAGCTGCGGCGACGAGAACGGACTTCATGCAGGCGGCCCCCTTCGGCGTGCCCCCTGGCCAAAGGAAGCACCGCAAATGTCGGAGCTTCAGTCTTGCGAGCGGCGCCGGACCCCGTCAACCTTCCCGCTCGCAAGCGCCCGACCGGCGCAGCTGGAGCCGCCGAGCCATGACCGCACTTGCCCAACCCCTGTCGCCGCCGCGATGGACCGGCTCCGCGCTGCGTTGGGCGTCCATCGCGCTGGTCGGCGCCGTGTGGATCAGCTCCGCGATTTTCGGCTTCTACATTCTTGCCTTCTATGGCGGCGCCATCCCAGCCAACACGATGAACGACTGGAACGAGACGCTGCCCCGGCTCTACGAAGCGCACACGCCCGTAGCCTCCGCCGGGATCGGGCTGCACTTCTTCGCCGGCGCAGTTCTGCTGTTGCTGGGCCCGATCCAGCTCATCGGCGCGATCCGAGCAAAGGCGCCTGCCGTTCACCACTGGATAGGCCGCATCTATGCGCTGGCCGCGCTCGCCGCCGGTGTCGGTGGTCTTACCTTCATCGCCATGAAGGGCACGGTCGGAGGGCTCGCCATGGATATCGCCTTCGCTGCATACGGCGCGCTGATGGTGCTGGCCGCCGTGCAGACGGTCCGGCACGCCATGGCCCGCCGCATCGAGATACACCGCGCCTGGGCCATCCGCCTGTTCGCGCTCGCCATCGGCTCGTGGCTCTATCGTATCGGCTACGGCCTGTTCTTCGTATTCGCCGGCCCGCACAATCCGGGCCATATCGAAGCCGATTTCTCCGGCTGGTTCGACCATGTGATGAACTGGGCGTTCTTCGTGCCCCCACTGATTGTGGCAGAACTCTATATCCGCGCACGCCGCGGCGAA
>CAIKXW010000132.1 GCA_903831485.1 uncultured Alphaproteobacteria bacterium
GCTGGCGCGGCTGCACGAGAAGAAGGGGCTGGATACGTTGCTGGATGCGACGGCGAAGGTGCCCGGGCTGTATGTCTGGATCGCGGGCGATGGTCCGCTTGAGGCTGAACTGAAGGCGCATTGCACGCGGCTGGGGCTGGACGACCGGGTGCGGTTCCTTGGATGGCGAAATGATCGCGGCGCGCTCCTGGCGGCATCGACCTTCGTCGCCTTCCCTTCCCGCTATGAACCCTTCGGCACGGTGACTGTGGATGCGTGGGCGGCGTCACGGCCGCTTGTGGCGGCGGACGCTGTTGGGCCGGCGGCCTATGTGGTTGATGCCGTCAACGGGCTGCTGATCCCGAAGAACAATGTCGATGCGCTGGCCGAGGCGATGCGGCGTGTGATGACAGAACCCGGGTTGGCCGAGAAGCTCGTGGCCGGTGGGCGTGCGAGCTATGAGGAAACGTTTACGCGGGCCGCGTTCGTGCGGGACTCGCTGGCGTTCTATGAGCGCGTCGTGCGGGAGTCTCCGCGCTGAGAGAGACCCCACCTCCCCCTTTCAGGGGGAGGGACTGTGTTGCGCGACCTCCCTCAAACTCAACTAGGGCAACGGCTCCAGCCGGAAAATCTCGCCACCGATATCGACGATATAGACATTGCCTTCGATGTCGGTTCCGAAATTGACGATGGCGTTCACCGTGCCGACGTCTGGTGCAAAGGCTGTGTTGCGTGGCGTGAGACTGGTTGCGGGCAGCACGCTGCCAGGGGCCAGGCTGGTGATGGGAGCGGACCAGAGATTTCCGGAAACGAAATCGGCGAAAAGATACTGCCCCTGCAGGTCCTCGATCGGGCCGCGATAGACGACGCCGCCGGTGATCGAGCCGCCGAGTGTGCGGCCGTACTCAGTGACCGGCAGCGTGTAGGCTGCGGAGTCGGCGCCGCCGTTGAAGGGCAGCGAGCCCTCGCGCAGGTCCCAGCCGAAGTTGATGATGGTCGACCGGCTGGCCGGAATACGGTCGACCTCCTCCAGCGTGCTCTGCCCCACCTCGCCGATGAAGGCGTCGCCGGTGACGGGATCGACGCTGATGCGGAACGGATTGCGCAGACCCATCGCGTGGATTTCAGCAAGGCCGCCGCCGGCGCTGAACGGGTTCTGCGCCGGGATGGCGTAGTCGCGCGCCGTGTCGGCCGGGAAGGCGTCTGTGGCAGGATCGATGCGCAGGATCTTTCCGCGCAGACTGGATGTCAGTTGCGCGTCACCCGGCGTGTTGCCGCCATCGCCCGAGCTGATCAGCAGGCGGCCCTGCGTGTCGAAAACCAGCGTGCCGCCCTTGTGGTTGGTCGTGGTGGGCTGGGGAATGCTGAGGATGGCCTCGCCCGAAGCGGCGTCGGCAATGGCGGTGCTGGCTGCCTGCACCGTGTAGCGACGGATTTCGGTAACGTTGGCGCTCAGGGGATTTAGGAAGAGGTAGACGGCGCGGTCAGTCGCGAAGCCGGGCGAGAAGGCGATGGACAGGAGCCCCTTCTCCCCTGTCGTGTCGATCTGGCCGTTGAGATCGAGAAAGTTCGTCGCCTCGAACGCAGCCGTCGCCGGATTGAAGATGCGGATGAGGCCCGTGCGATGGACAATGGCGATCCGGCCCGAGCCGTCGGGGAGCCCGGCGACAAAGATCGGACCGGGAAGGCCTGAGGCTATGCGGCGCACGCGGAAGCCGGGCGCAATGTTCGACACGGTGATGGCGACGTTCTGCATGACGGTGTTCGCGCCGTCGGACGCAGTGAAGAACACGCTGTAGCTGTTGTCTGCGCCGGCATCGGCGGGCGCTTCGAAATCCGGCTGCGCAGTAAAGCGAAGTTCACGCGTCGTGGGGTTGAAGGTGAAGCGCGCGGCGTCTGGTCCGCCGAAGGCATAGGTGAGCGCCGCATTCTCTGGATCGGTCGCCGTGGCGCGGATGAAGACGCCCAGCACATTCTCGCGAACCGTGACCGATGCGGGTGAGGTAAAGCTGGGTGTCGCGTTCGGGCCTGGAGGGGGCGGACCCGGCGGAGGGCCAGGCGGGCTTGAAGAACCGCCGCCGCCGCACGCAGACAGCGTCAGAGCGAGAGCGGACAGAAGCGCAGTTCGGATTGTTCCGGCCATACGCATGTCCCACGTCTGCGCCTTGCCGATCCTTAACATGGCTAACGGCCGTTACCAAAGACGGGTATGGCGCAAAAGCTGGCCGCAAAGAGCAGCTTCGCGCGATTTTGCGCGAAGCACTTAAGGGATTTCCCACCGCCCTTGCCGTAACCTCTGTGCGGAGGGCCGGCGATCGACTGCCGGATGGACAGGATGGGCGACGGGACTGCAACGCATGGCGGGTTGAACCTCGCCGATCGTATTCGCCGGCTGGCGAACGGGCGCGCGACACTGGACGTGGCGCAGTTCCAGTTCATCGGGCTGGACGGAATTCGCGCGAGCTATGGCGAGCGGTGGGCGGAGAAACGCGAGCGTGTCAACGCCCACGCCCAGCATTTCATTTCGCGCCGCCTCGCTCCAGACGATGTGCTGCTCGCAGGCACGGATGGCTTTCTGCTCGTGTTTGGCGCCTTCTCGGGGTCATTCGCGGAAGCGGCAGCCAACCGCATTGCGAAGGAGCTCAATGCCTACTTCCTCGGCGAACCGGACCTCGACGATATCCAGTTCGGCGCACAGCACCAGGCGATGACGCTGGACAGTTTTGCGCAGGTCTTCGGCCCGGCGCTGACAGCGGCGCGTCAACCAGCCCCGCCCCAAAGGCCACAGGCCGTCGCCATGGGCTACACCCCGATCTGGGAGGCGCAGCGCGGCGCACTGGCGATGTACTTCATCTCGCCGCTTGATCCGGCGACCGGCTTTCCAATGGACTGGGACCAGACCAGCCATCGCCATGCGGACATGGACGAGCGTAAATTGCTTGCGTCCGAGGCCGACATGCGGGCGCTGTTTGCAGCGGGGAAGAGCGCGATGGTGGGTGTTGCGCTGCACGTGTCGAGCCTGCAGGACCCGCAGAGCCTTGCACGCATGGTGCAGGCGATGACCACGTTCGATCCGAGCCTCGCCCGTTTCCGGGTGCTGCGCGTCAGCTGTGTCGAGCCAGGATATCCCCGCATCTATATCGAAGACATCATGCGGGCGCTGCGACCCTACGCGCAGCGCATTGCGATCGGACTGAACTGGGCCGAGCCGGACATCACCTCGGTGCTGAAACTCCAGCCGGCGGCGATCGGATTTTCGGTGCCCCCGGGGGCGCTTGGGCATCATGCGCTGCGAGCAGAGATATATGCACGCGTCGCGTCGGCCGTCGAACAGGCCAGGGCGTCCAATGTGCTTGTTGGCGTCGAGGGTGACCTGCACGCGGAGCACGCCCAGCACTTCATGAATGAGGGCGTGAAGTTTCTCTGTTCGCCGCGTCTCTGGCCGGTGCGCCCGACCCTGACGGCCGGCCAGTTCTGGCCGCGTACACGACTTGAAGAAATGACGCCTGGCCACGCTGCCTGACGCGTCCGGGAATGCAGCACGACTGCGTGCGGCCGGTTTTCGAGCTGGGCGCAAGCTGCTAGACATACGGCGCCGCGGCGCTGGGCGCGCGGTGATCAGAAAAGACGGAGACCTACCCCATGAGACCGTTGCTGCTGGCCGTTACGGCTATGGCTTTGGCGACGCCAGCCTTCGCACAGGACACGACTACGCTCGACCATGTAACGACCAGAGGCATCGTGCTGAGCGCTGGCGGCATGGAAGTTGATGTCAGCTACAAGCCGGACGGATCCTTTACCGCCATGGATGGGCAGGTGACCGGCAAGTGGCGCGTCGAAGGCGGCAAGCTGTGCACGTCGTCGAATTTTGCACCGGCCGAAGAATGCGTCGCCTACCCTGCCGGCAAGAAGTCC
>CAIKXW010000133.1 GCA_903831485.1 uncultured Alphaproteobacteria bacterium
ATCTCAAGAACGCCACAGCCTTTTCCGCCCCGCTCGGCGGCGAGGACATGACCAAGACCATAGAAGCGCTGAACCGTGTCGCCGGCTTCCTCCGCGGCCGGCTCAGCCGCGAGATCGACATGCGCTACACGCCGATGCTTCGCTTCATCTCCGACGACAGCTATGACGAGGCGCGCCGCATCGACCAGCTGCTCGCCTCCGAACGCGTGCGCCGCGACCTCGAGCGCAGGGACGAGGACTGACGCCCATGTCCGCCGCAAAGCCCGCCTTCATGATCGCCGTGACGGGCGGCTCCGGCTCCGGCAAGACCACGCTCGCGCGCGCGCTCCATGCGCGCCTCGGCGATGACACGTGCCAGCTGGTGACGGAGGACAACTACTATTTCGACCGCGCCCACTATGGCCCGGCGGCGCTTCACATGTCCCACCCAGAGCTTGAGCGCACCTTCGACTTCGACGACCCCGCCAACAAGGACATGGCCCATCTGCGCCGCGACATCGAAGCGCTGAAGCGCGGTGAGACGGTTGAACAGCCCGTCTACGATTTCCCAACGCATGACCGCAAACCCGGCGCGGTGAAGCTGGTCGAATCCCGCCCCGTCATCATCGTCGAGGGCATCCACGTCCTCTCGGACCTGACCTTCATCGACCTCTTCGATCTCACCGTCTTCGTCGACGCCCCCGCCGACCTCCGCCTCATACGCCGCATCCGTCGCGACGAGGCCGAGCGCGGCCGCAGCGCCGAAAGCGTGATCCAGCAATACCTCCGTTTTGTCCGTCCGGCTCAAACCCGCTTCATCGACCCGGCCCGACACTATTGCGACATCGTCGTCGCCTGCGAAGCCGCGCCGCCCAACCGGCTTGCTCCGCCCGACGCAGACTCAGTCGATCGCCTCGTCGCTCCTGTCTGGGTGCAGCTGCAGAAGCTCGGCGTCGTCACCTGACGCGGCCGCCAAAGCGGTGGAACCTGTCCCGAAACAGCGTGTTCCATTTCCACGCCGCGCCGTCGGCATGGAGGACGTCTCATGGCTGAACCGCGGCACAACCCCAGCAATCCAGGAGACGCCGCAGAGAAGCTCGGCCCCGGAAAGGCGCGCCAGGGCCAGAACGTCCGGGGCATGATCTGGGTGCTCATCGTTGGCATCGCGCTCGTCGTGCTCGCCTACACCGTGATGCTGGCGCTCAGCGCGCAGCCGGTCGCTCCGGACAACCATACCATTGCACCGGCCCCGATCGCCGCAACGCCAACACAGGAAACTGCACAGTCTCCCAACTCAGCCGCAGTCAGCCCGTTGCCGAGGAAACAACTCCGCGTTACTTTCGGGTGACAGAGAGGCGGAAGGCGTAAACGCCAAAAGCCCTTATCCTCCCCCGGACCAACTCCTCCCCAGGAGGCGAGCCCTGTGCTCGCGAGCGTAGGTCACGCGCGATGCGCGGATAGCGGGAGCAAGTTGTAATGACGTCAGGCGCAAACCTCAGCCCGGATCAACCTCAACCCGAGACCGCGCCGCTGGGCGATCGCGTCAGGAATGCGCTGGTCGTGACAGTCGGCGCTGCGATGATGATGGGTCTGGCCGTCGCCGCCCTGTCCCTGCTCACCGCGCCCGACGGCTGGCTGATGAAAGCCACGCAACAGGCGATGCAGGACCAGCAGCAGGCCGTGGCGACCAATTACCTCGTCAACCACGGCGAGTAGACTGGCGAACAAGCTCAGGCGGCTCCAGCGCCGCTCTCTGACATGTCCGGCACGCCGACGACGTGGAAGCCCGCATCCACGTGCACAACCTCGCCCGTGATCGACCGCCCGATCGGCGACAGCAGGTAGAGCGCGCATCCCGCAACGCCCTCCATCGATGTGTCTTCCTTCAGCAGCGACCAGTCGCGCCCCGTCCCCATCAGGCTCTTGCCGCCGCGAATGCCAGCCAGCGACAGCGTCCGCATCGCTCCGGCCGAAATCGCATTCACGCGGATGCCCTTCGCGCCAAGATCGCGCGCCGCATAGCGCGTCGAGGCTTCCAGCGCCGCCTTCGCCACGCCCATGACGTTGTAGGACGGCACCGTCCGCTCGGCGCCGAGATAGGTCATGCAAACGATCGATCCGCCATCAGGCATGATCTCGGATGCGCGCCGCGCGCAGTCGATGAACGAGTAGACCGAGATATCCATCGCGCGCCGGAAACCCTCGCGCGTCGTGTTGGCCACCATCGATCCCTGCAACTCTTCTTTTCCGGCAAAGGCGATGGAGTGGACGAGGAAATCGATCTTGCCCCACTTCGCCTGGATCGCCGCAAACGCGGCATCCATGCTGGCGTCATCGGTCACGTCGGCGGAAATCATCGTGTCCATGCCGATCGATTCCACCAGCGGCCGCACCCGGCGCTCCAGGTTCTCGCCCTGGTAGGTGAACGCGATCTCCGCCCCCTGCGCCGCCAGCTGCTGCGCGATGCCCCAGGCGATCGAGCTGTCGTTGGCCACGCCCATCACGACGCCGCGCTTGCCCTTCATCAGGTCGCCTGTGGGAAAGGACCATTTCGACATGACCGGCTCCATTTCGCTGAAGGTCGCGGGGTAGGGGCGGGGAAGGGGCCAGTCAAGCCAGCCGCCTTCTCCGGCCGCGGCGCTGTCCCGCTCCCGAACGGCAGACTTCACCAAAACCCGCCGTTCGCCCGCGCCAGAAACGGCCGGTCGAACCCTAATCTGCCATTTTGGGCATACAAATGCCGGTCAGGCCGACTGCGCGAAAGGCCTTAATCACGCCCAATCAGCCGCCAGCCGACGCTAGATCTTCGCCACAGCGATCGATCCGTTTGTGCCGCCGAAGCCGAACGAGTTCGACATCACCATTTTGATCACCGCTTCGCGCGCTTCGCGGATGATGTTGACGCCGTAGGCGAGGGGATCGAGCCGGTCGATGTTGATGGAGGGCGCAACGAAACGCTCCTTCATCATGATCAGCGAGTAGATCAGCTCCTGCACGCCGGCTCCGCCGAGGCAGTGGCCGGTCATCGACTTGGTCGCCGAGATCATCGGCTGGTCGGCTGCTTCCTGTCCGAAGACTTCGCGTACTGCCTCAAGCTCCTTCACGTCTCCCACCGGCGTCGATGTGGCGTGCGGATTGAGATAGTCCGGCGCGCGTCCGGCCTGCGCCATCGCAAGCCGCATCGCCCGCACGGCGCCTTCGCCAGACGGCGCCACCATGTCGTAGCCATCCGAGGTCGCGCCATAGCCGGCCACTTCGCCATAGATCGTCGCGCCGCGGCGCTTGGCGTGCTCGTATTCTTCCAGCACCACCATGCCGGCGCCGCCCGCGATCACGAAGCCATCGCGATCGGCGTCATACGCGCGCGAAGCGCGCTGCGGCTCGGCATTGTATTTCGATGACATCGCGCCAAGCCCGTCGAACAGGCAGGACAGCGTCCAGTCGAGTTCCTCGCCGCCGCCGGCGAACATCACGTCCTGCTTGCCCCACTGGATCTGTTCGGTCGCAGCGCCCACGCAATGCAGCGAGGTCGTGCAGGCCGACGAGATCGAATAGTTCACGCCCAGGATCTTGAAGAGCGTCGACAGCGTCGCCGATGCGGTCGACGACATCGCCTTCGGCACGGCGAAGGGCCCGATGCGCCGCGGGGAGCCTTTTTCCCGCGTCGAATCGGCAGCCGCCACGATAGCGCGCGTCGATGGTCCGCCCGTTCCGACAATGAGCCCGGTGCGTGGATTGGAAATGATGCTCTCGTCGAGCCCCGCATCCGCGATCGCCTGCGTCATCGACATGTGGCACCAGCCGGCGCCATCGCCCATGAAGCGCATCGCGCGCTTGTCGATGTGGTCTTCCGGCATGGCGTTCGGCCTGCCGGCAACCTGAGACTTGAAGCCCTTCTCGGCATATTCCGGCATGAACGAGATGCCCGACTTGCCCGTCTTCAGGCTCTCGGTCACATCCTTGATCGTGTCGCCGATGGACGAGACGATGCCCATGCCGGTGATCACCACCCTGCGCAGATCTGGGCCGTTGGCCGCCATCGACATGTCTCTCCCTTGAACCTTGTCCACGGCTTGTCCCGCCGCGAGGTGGCCTGCGCAGCCTAGACGCCCGTCTTCATCAAGCCAACTTTCATGTCCTTGGCGGCGTAGATTTTTTCGCCGTCCAGAAACACGCTTCCGTCAGCAATTCCCATCGTGAGGTTGGCGCGGATGGCGCGCCGGATCTCGATCTCGTAGCGCACCAGCTTCTTCTCCGGCGTCACCTGTCCGGTGAACTTGCACTCGCCAACGCCCAGCGCGCGGCCCTTGCCGAGCGAACCCGACCAGCCGAGCCAGAAACCAACCAGCTGCCACATTGCATCCAGTCCCAGGCAGCCCGGCATCACGGGATCCCCCGGGAAGTGGCATTGGAAGAACCATAGATCGGGATGGATATCGAGTTCGGCAACGATGTGACCGCGTTTATGCGCACCGCCATCGAGCGTAATCTCGGTTATGCGGTCCAGCATCAGCATGGGAGGGGCCGGCAGGCGCGCATTGCCCGGCCCGAACAGCTCGCCAGCGCTGCTCTTCAGCAGGTCGTCATAGCTGTAGGCGCCCTTCGGCGTGTGGTGCGCGTGGGGAGGAAGGATCTCTTGCGTCATGGGCCGCTCCGCCCATGTCGCTTCGGGCGCCAAGGGAGAGGCCCGTTAACACGCGCGAGGCGAGGGGCCAAGCCGCGTCGGCTGCAGGCGTCCGATCGAAAAACCTAGCGTTTTCCGGGCACGGCCTTCAGCGTGTCGGCGCCCCACAGGTGCGCCTTCTCGACCCATCCCTTGCGGCCGTCGCCCTCGACCCGGCACCAGACCTGGCCGCAATCGCCCAGCGAAACCACGGCGCCGGCGTCGAATCGGGCAACCTTGCCCGCGTCAGTCCGCGGCTCGCCATAGATCACGCCCGCATGCGTCGTGATCGCCGTGCGCCGGGCGGCAAGCTGGCTCTGGTTGATCCAGACCTCATCGCCCACAGGGTCGCGGATCATCCGCCAGTCCTTGCTTTCGCGGATCACCACCACCGGCAGGCCCGCCCGCTCATACGTCCAGCGCACCGGATAGTCCGGGCTCGGGCCGGCGCGGCCATTGACCTCGTCGTAGCGCAAGCTGGCGTAGCGCGGCACGGTCTGGCCGGAAAAGTCGCTGACGCGCGCCTCCATGCCGTCCGCGGCAAACGCCTTGAAGCTGCCAGGCGTCAGCGTCTCCTGCGCCACTGCCGGGTAACCAAGCGCGAAGGCGGCGCCAAAGACATGGGCAATGGCCAGGAAAACGATGGGGCGGCGGCTGTTTTTGCTCACGGCGCGACTGCCTCCATGCTGGTAATCAAGCCGTCATGAGAAGCACGGGGTCGTCAAAACAGGCTTAATCGCGAAGAGGAAATTGCGGTGAATCGCGCATTAGGGTTTACGCGTCGGCTGCAGTTGGCCCTTCGCCCCTGCTTTGATAGACCGGTTACCACAAGCTGCGCGCTCGCACGCTCACAGACGTAGAAGTCCAAAAGACCACAGAAGACCAGAGGAAACGGTCCCGCCCATGCCGACGTCACGCCCCAAGCTCAAAGTCATCGTGACGCGCCGGCTGCCAGAGCCGGTCGAAACCCGCATGAGCGAACTGTTCGACGTCGAACTCAACACGACCGACACGCCGTTGACGATTGAGCAACTGGGCGATGCCGCCGCCCGCTGCGACGTCCTCGTTCCGACGATCACGGACCGCATCGACGGCCGCACGCTCGCCCGGGCAGGGGACCGCATGCGCCTGATCGCCCAGTTCGGCGTCGGCGTGAACAACATCGACGTGCAGGCCTGCATCTCGCGCGGCATCACGGTCACCAACACCCCCGGCGTCCTCACCGAAGACACCGCCGACATGACGATGGGCCTGATCCTGTCCGTGCCGCGCCGCATCGTCGATGGCGTCGCCGCCATGCAGTCGGGCCAGTTCACCGGCTGGTCGCCCACCTGGATGCTCGGCCGCCGCATCCATGGCAAGCGCCTCGGCATCATCGGCATGGGCCGCATCGGCACCGCAGTCGCCCGCCGCGCCCGCGCCTTCGGCCTGCAGATCCACTACCACAACCGAAAGCCGGTCCGCCCGCAGGTCCAGGAAGAGCTGGAGGCAACCTACTGGGACAGCCTCGACCAGATGCTCGCGCGCATGGACATCGTGTCGGTCAACTGCCCGCACACCCCTGCCACCTTCCACCTGCTCAGCGCCCGCCGCATCAAGCTGATGAAGCCCGAGGCCTACCTCGTGAACACCGCCCGTGGCGAGGTGATCGATGAAGCCGCCCTGATCCGTGCGCTCGAAGCCGGCGACATCGCCGGCGCCGGCCTCGACGTGTTCGAGAACGAGCCCAACGTGAACCCCCGCCTCAAGGCGCTGCGCAACGTGGTCCTTCTCCCGCACATGTCGTCCGCCACCCTCGAAGGCCGCATCGACATGGGCGAGAAGGTCATCATCAACATCAAGACCTTCGCCGACGGGCACAAGCCGCCAGACCGCGTCATCCCGGCGATGCTGTAGCGCCGCGAAACCGCGCGCGGTTTGGTTTCCGTCGAGGACCACACCTCCTTGACCGCGTTCTGCCTGAAGCTGACCCAAGGGTCGGTCGAGGCCCGTGCGGACTGACGATTAGCGCCGACCCGGCGGGAGGGCTGATCCGCCCGCCGCCACCACTCCGTCACGCAGCGTCACCAAGCCCGCTGCAGTCCCGCCATGCTTTGGCCCGGCTGTTATGGCCAGTTCATGCGACTTGCCTTATGCCCGTCTCGCTCGGGCGGGCAAAGCAGCTGGGTGGATTTAGCGTATGCGTTTCGTCATTGTTTCAGCTCTCGCTGCAGTCCTCAGCGTGGCCGCCATCGCGCCCGCCATCTCGCAGGGCGCCGGGCAGCCCGCCGCCACCCGCGCCTATATGGTGGAGCCGTTCACGCCGGCTGCCCCCATCACCATCACCGCCACCGGCGTGCGCCTGCGCGCCGAGCCCTTTACCGGCAACACGCCTGTCCTGTCTTCGGGCACCACTGGCATGCAGCTCACCGTGGTCGGCATCTCGCGCCAGCCCGACTGGAACTGGTATCAGGTCGTCCTGCGCAACGGGCAGAAGGCCTTCATCCGCTCCGACCTCACCTCGGCCCCCTCTCGCGGCGACAGCACGCCGGCGCCGATAGCCTCGAACCCCGTCACTTATCCGGCCCCGGTGATGCCGCCCATCACAACCGCGCCTATCGCAGCCGCGCCTGTGATCGCGCCGCCCGTCGTCGCGCCCCCTGTCATGCCGCAGCCACCGATCAACCTGCCGCGTCCCACCGCGCAGCCGCTGCCGCCCATCCCCACGCAACCGCTCACCAACAGCGGTGCGATCTCCCTCACGCCCGGCGCCGCCGCAACGCCGTTGCCGCCCGTCTCAACCCCGGCGCCTGTCGACAATGGGCTGCTCTCTGTGTCGCCCGTCGCGCCAACGCCAACCCTCGCGCCGATCTCCCCCGCGCGCTCATCCTCCCCCTCCAGCGCCGGCCAGCAGATCCGCGCCCAGCTCGAGGCCAAGCGCTGCTGGTCCGACAGCTCGAACATGATGGATGCAGACCGCCTCAAGGCCAGCTTTGCGGTCAGCTTCAACGCCAACGGCCGCTTCGCAGCCGAGCCCCGCCTGATCGAGCCCGCCGCCGAGCCCGCTGGCGACCCCGCCATGATGGTCTTCATCGCCAAGGCCCGCGCCGCCCTGCGCACCTGCAATGCGCTCGGCTATGACGTGCCGGCAGGCTACGCGACCGGCGGCGAAGTCCGCGTGGATTTCTCGGCCCGCTAGGCAGACGCAGCTGTTCAACCCAGGTTAAGCTCCGCCCCGCCAGACTGGGGATCGGGCCAAGCTGAGGTGGGACGATGAAACGCCATTCGATCATGCTGCTCGCAGCCACGCTTGCACTGACAGCCTGCGCAACAGCCGAAGGCTACCGCCAGCGGATGGACATGCTGATTGGGGCATCAAGCGACGCGGTGCTGGTCGACTGGGGCCCGCCGCAAAGCCGCACGCCGATGTCCGACGGCCGCGAGCTGTGGAACTATGCCATGACCACGATAGACGACCGCGCCGGCTACTGGCGCGACGAGACCCGCGAGGTCACCCGCACCTACAAGGACAAGGACGGCGTCCAGCGCACGGAGACCATCACCGAAACTTTTCCGGTCTGGGAGCCGCCGCAGACTTTCCGGTCGCAGTGCGCCACACGCTTCGTCATGGCCGCCGCCCGCGTCGTGGACGTCTCCTTCGATGGCGAAGGTTGCGTAGCGGAAGAATTGCAATAGCGCCCGTCAACGATTTCGCTTGAACTCCCGCCCCATCGCGGGCTCTCTTCCCGCAACAGGGGAGGACGCCTCATGAGAAGGCTCGCGATTTCCACATTTGCCGCGCTGGCCCTCGCGCCCGCGGCGCTGGCCCAGCTGCCATCCGCCAAGGTCACCGATCTCGGCGGCGGCATCCAGGTCATCTTCGGGCAGGGCGGAAACATCGGCGTCTCGGCCGGGCCCGATGGCGTCTTCGTCATCGACGACCAGTATCCCGGCACCGCACCCGCCAACCTTGCGAAGATCAAGGAGATCGCCGGCGCCGGCCCGCGCTATCTCGTCAACACGCACTGGCATGGCGACCACGCCGGCGGCAACGCCGCCTTCGCCGAAGCCGGCGCGATGATCTTCGCGCATGAGAATGTCCTCAAGCGGCTCTCCGGCGAGGTGAAATCGATCGGCCTCAACGGCCAGCCTTCGCCTGCCTCGCCAGAAGCGGCCTGGCCCGTCGTCACCTTCACCGAAGGCGTCGACTTCCACCTCAACGACGAGACAATCCGGGTTTCCAAGGTAGCGGCCTCGCACACCGACGGCGATTCGATCATCCGCTTCGTCGAGCCCAACATCATCCATACCGGCGACCTCTTCTTCAACGGCATCTTCCCCGTGATCGACCTCGGATCCGGCGGCTCGGTGAAGGGCTATCTCAAGGTCATGCAGGACATCTGGGCGATGGCCGATGACAAGACGCGCATCATTCCCGGCCATGGCGACATGGCGACCAAGGCCGACCTGAAAAAGCAGATCGACATGCTCACCGGCGCCATCGCCGCCGTCGAGAAGCACGTGAAGGCCGGCGACTCATTGCAGAAAACCGTCGCCGCAAAACCGCTGAAGCCCTTCTCGAAATACGCCTGGAGCTTCATCAGCGAAGACAGCTTCACGACGACGCTCTACAACGGCCTCAAGCAGTAGGTATCGACATGCGCATCCTTCTCTCGACGGCGGCCATCGCCTGCTTCATCGGCCTCGCCGCCTGTGCGACGCCGAACCCTCCGACGCCGACGGAGCCAGACCTAATCGCGCTGCATCCGCCCGAGCAGCTGCCGGTACCGCCACCACCGCCGCCACCCGCCCCCAACAGCCAGGCCTTCTCCCGCACCGTCGATCTCGGCTCAGGCATTTCCATGCTGATCGGGCAGGGCGGCAATCTCGGCCTCAGTGTCGGTGAGGACGGCGTCTTCCTGATCGACGATCAGTACGTCACCAACGCTGCGGCCAACCTCGCGAAGATCGAGGAACTCGCGAAGGGCAAACCCAAATACCTCGTCAACACGCACTGGCATTTCGACCATGCCGGCGGCAACGAGACGTTCGCCAAAGCCGGCGCGACCATTTTCGCCAGCGAGAATGTCCGCAAGCGCCTCTCCAACGAGATCATCACCACCGGCCGCACAGCACAGCCGCAAGCCGCGCCGAAAGCCGCCTGGCCCGTCGTCACCTTCACAGCGGGCGTCGACTTCCACCTCAACGGCCAGACCATCCGCGCCATCAACGCGCCGCTGCCCGCTCACACCGATGGCGACGTGCTGATCTATTTCGTCGAGGCCGACGTCCTCCACACCGGCGACACCTACATGAAGGACCGCTATCCCTTCGTCGACACCGGTTCGGGAGGCACACAGGCGGGCTTCATCGCGACGCTCACGCGCGCACTCGAGATCACCGGCCCCAACACCAAGATCATCCCCGGCCACGGCGATCTCGCGACCGAAGCCGATCTCCAGGCCGCGCTCGACATGCACAAGGGCGCCCGCGC